>CAZLJL010000310.1:0-2142 GCA_964559785.1 uncultured Bifidobacterium sp. | reverse complement strand
GTTATTATTCCGAGACAGACTGAAGCGAAGCGGACTGATTAAATCTTCGGTGCCAGCCTGTCGGCTAGCATCTGTGTAACTCGATGCGCAAATGGGTTCGAACGGAGGCAAGTAACACGCCGCTCATTTGATCCGAAGCTAAAATGTGGCTAAAAAGGGCGGCAAAAATTAGGCGCCCATAAATAGATATCAAACTATCGGCAGCTTTCATCAGCGAGCCAGTATGTCTTCCAGATCTTTTTCTATGGACGATGGCGCAGCAATCGAGGCATATCGGTTTATCACTCGACCATCGCGATCGACAAGAAACTTGGTGAAATTCCATTTGATCGCTTCGCTACCCAGTACGCCCGGTGCCTGCTGCTTCAGCAACTCGAATAGCGGGTGCGCATCGGGTCCGTTGACGTCAATTTTTGAAAACATAGGGAAGCTAACGCCATACTGCTTTTCGCAGAAACTAGCGATCTGCTCATCGCTCCCCGGTTCTTGTGAGCCAAATTGGTTGCATGGGAAGCCCAATACGACGAATCCGCGATCCTGATATTTTTGGTACAAAGCTTCTAGCCCAGCATACTGCGGCGTGAAACCACATTGACTGGCTGCATTGAAGATTAGGAGGACTTTATTCCGATATTCGTTCAGAGTCGTCTGGCTTCCCCCGATTCTGGTCAGGGCGATGTCATAGAGAGTTTTCATAAGATATTTAAGTTGGTCGATAATCGAACTATATAGTGAGCTAGCGAAATATAAGCGCAATTGTTCGATAGGCGATAATTCAAGGCTATGTCCATTACATCGAATCTCCAGGAAGTTTGGCATGCCGTAAAGGCAGCCACTGAACAGGCAGGGCGAGACCCTTCTTCAGTCAGTATTCTGGCGGTCTCAAAGACTTTCGGGCCTGAGGCCGTGATCGAAGCTGCCGGCGGTGGCCAAGTTGCCTTTGGGGAAAATTATCTTCAAGAGGCGCTTGATAAGCAGCAGGCAATACAGACGCTTCGCCCCGATCTGGCGCTTGAATGGCATTTCATCGGCCCGATACAGAGCAATAAGACGCGTCCTATCGCAGAACATTTCGCTTGGGCACATGCGGTTGATCGTGAAAAAATTGCGCGGCGCTTGTCTGAGCAGCGGCCGCCAGACCTTCCGCCGCTCAATATTTGTTTACAGGTCAATGTGAGCGGTGAGGCGAGTAAAAGCGGTATCAGCCCGGAAGATCTTCCGGCGTTGGCGAAGGTAGTGGCGACATTGCCGAACCTCAGGCTGAGAGGTCTGATGGCGATACCGGAACCTGCCGAGGATTTTGAAAGCCAGCGCAAGCCGTTTGCATTGATGCGCTCGCTACAGCAGCAGCTTGCCGCCACGGGGATCATGACCGATACCCTATCGATGGGTATGTCAGCCGATATGGTGGCTGCTATCGCCGAGGGTGCAACGATCGTGAGGATCGGTACTGCAATTTTTGGGAAGAGAGATTATGCAAAGTAACTTGAAAATTGCTTTTATCGGCGGTGGCAATATGGCGCAAGCCTTGATCGGCGGGCTGTCCGGAAAGCTAACAGAGGGATCCAATATTCACGTCGTTGATGTTGTCCCCGAAACCCTGACGCAACTGACTGCGCGCTTTGGTGTCACCACAGCGACGGGTCCATCGGATGTTGTGGCGATGTCCGATGTCATTGTCCTCGCCGTAAAGCCGCAACAATTACGCGACGTAGCATCCAGCCTCAGGCCGTACCTTAAGTCGCAGCTTGTGCTGTCGATTGCCGCGGGTATCCGTGCGGCTGACCTTTCTCGCTGGTTTGGCGGTTATCAGGCAATTGTTCGCACCATGCCGAATACGCCTGCGCTGGTTGGTAAGGGTGTGACAGGCGCGGTGGCAATGGCGGGGGTCTCGGATACGCAGCGGCAGATCGCCGATGCGATGTTGCGCGCCGTTGGCGAGACAGTGTGGATTGCTGATGAAGCCCAGATGGATGCAGTTACCGCAATCTCGGGTAGCGGCCCCGCCTATGTGTTTTATTTCATCGAAGCGATGCAGCAGGCAGCGCTGGAGTTAGGACTTACCGAACAGCAGGGCAGGCAATTAGCACAGGCGACTTTTGCGGGTGCCGCCGAGTTGGCAGTCCGTTCTGATGAGCCGGT
>CAZLJL010000309.1:0-2146 GCA_964559785.1 uncultured Bifidobacterium sp. | reverse complement strand
GGTGTCACGGACATTAATTCAATCGGCGGTTACGTCAAGGAATACCAGGTCGCCCCCAGCCCAGAGCGTTTGGCAGCCGTTGGTATCTCAATGGGCGAGCTAGTTAGTGCCATTGACCACAATAATCAAAACGCAGGTGCCGGTTATATAGAAAAGCGTGGTGAGCAATATCTGGTGCGTGTGCCCGGACAGTTACGCACCGTTGAAGATATCCGCGATGTGATCGTCAAAAGTGAAGCGGGCGTACCAGTGCGTGTACGTGATCTGGCTGAGGTGGGTATTGGTCGGGAATTACGCACTGGCGCTGTCACCCTCAATGGCGATGAAACCGTGCTTGGTACGGTGTTCATGCTGATTGGACAGAATAGCCGCACTGTGTCGCAGGCTGTCGACAAGCGGATGAAAGAGATCAACCGTAACCTGCCCAAGGGCGTGCGCGCAGTGACGGTGTATGACCGTACGCATTTGGTTGATAAGGCGATCGCTACGGTACAGGCGAATTTGCTGGAGGGTGCGGCGCTGGTCATTGCGGTTCTGTTTGTATTTCTGGGTAACTTGCGTGCTGCATTAATTACCGCTGCTGTCATTCCGCTTGCAATGCTGTTTACGTTGACCGGCATGGTGCAGCAAAAAGTCAGCGCGAACCTGATGAGTCTTGGCGCACTGGATTTCGGCATTATCGTCGATGGTGCTGTCGTGATTGTCGAGAGCTGCATACGACGGCTGGCGCACGCGCAGCAACAGTTTGGCCGCACGCTGACGCGCGATGAACGTTTTCACGAAGTATTCGAAGCAGCACGGGAGTCCCGTCGGCCATTATTGTTCGGGCAGTTCATCATCATTGTGGTCTATCTACCGATCTTTGCGCTCTCCGGGATCGAAGGAAAAATGTTCCACCCGATGGCATTTACTGTCGTCACCGCACTGCTGGCAGCGATGCTGTTGTCGGTCACCTTTGTGCCTGCTGCGGTGGCCATGTTTGTGACTGGGCGTGTAAGCGAAAAAGAAAACATTCTGATGCGCCTGGCGCGCCGCTATTACCTTCCACTTTATGAGTGGGTGATACAGGCAAAGACACTGGTGCTCACGACCTCGGCTGTGTTGGTCGTGCTGTGCGGTTTGCTGATGATGCGTTTGGGTAGTGAATTCATCCCCAACTTGAATGAGGGTGATCTGGCAGTGCAAACGATTCGTGCGCCGGGCATCAGTCTGACGCAGGCGGTTGAAATGCAGGGTCAGATTGAACGTACGCTGATCAATAAATTTCCGGAAATTGAACGTATGTTCACGCGCATCGGTACTGCAGAGATTGCTACCGATCCGATGCCACCGAGCTTGTCAGATGGCTACATCATGCTTAAGCCGATTGAGCAGTGGCCCGAGCCAAGAAAGACCCGCGATGAGTTGTTGCAGGCGATTAGTGACACGGTTTGGAAAATTCCTGGTAATAACTACGACTTCTCTCAACCGATACAGCTACGTTTTAATGAATTGATCTCGGGTGTGCGGAGTGATATCGCCATCAAAGTGTTTGGTGACGATATGGATCAGCTGCATCGTTTGGGCGAGGAGATCGCAGCGCGTATCGAGCGCGTGCAGGGTGCCTCAGAGGTCAAAGTCGAACAGACCACGGGGCTGCCGGTACTCTCAGTCCTCATCGATCGGCAAAAGGCGGCACGCTATGGCTTGAATGTGACCGATATCCAGGACGTCGTCGCAGCAGCAGTTGGCGGCAGCCGCAGCGGTACCTTGTTCGAGGGCGATCGTCGTTTCGATATCGTAGTGCGTTTACCCGAAACACTGCGTACCGATATCGACGCGATTCGTCGTCTGCCGATCAATCTACCGATTTCAGGTAAATACGGCCGAGGCGGATTTATTCAATTATCTGAAGTGGCTGATCTACATCTCGCGCCGGGGCCAAATCAAGTAAGTCGTGAGAATGGCAAACGACGTGTTGTGGTGATGGCGAATGTGCGTGGCCGGGATGTGGGTTCTTTCGCAGCTGAGGCCGAGCAACGGTTAGCGAGTCTGTCATTACCCACGGGCTACTGGGTAAGTTGGGGCGGTACCTTTGAAAACCTGCAATCAGCTGCCAAACGTTTGCAGGTGGTGGTGCCGGCTGCGCTGTTGCTAGTCTTCCTGC
>CAZLJL010000308.1:0-2147 GCA_964559785.1 uncultured Bifidobacterium sp. | reverse complement strand
CGGTGGCGAATTTTGCTGATCACAGGCGGTCGGACTTCAAGCGCGCGCGACAATGCCGCATCGTTCTTCAAACCGAGCTTCTGGATCAACGCATCAAGCAAACGATTCGGATCGTAGCCTTCTTGCGATACCAGAGGATGCTTTTCCATTACGTCTCTCCCCTAGGAATTTTTGAGTCAACGGCCTCTGGTTTAATTTCTCGAACCATTGCCCCAGTGCAATTACTGTAATGCTAATTTATATGTCATCGCAACAACATTTTCAAGGGGTTCAAGAAGATTTGCCCGTAATAAAGATACTTTTTTTCAAAATACTTGTCTTAATGAGAACAAATATCGTCTCAACCAGTAAAAACCCGTTCAAAAACAAGCTATTGCATTTTTGACTAGACTGAGTTGGGAGGCGCCTCAACGCCATCGGGTCGGTCCCCGCCAGCATCGCCGGGCGACCAGATGCCCGGCAACCGCTGTCTGTTACTTGCAGGCGGCTCGAGCCTCTTCCAACAGTCGCTTGCCGTCGAAGCCTCTTGCGTTCATATCTTTGACCCACTCATCGTCGATGAGGCTAGTGGCTGTAACCCAACGCTTCAGCTCAGCCTCTGGCAAAACATAAATCGTATTCTTGCGTTGTTCTGCGCTCTTGCGACCGGGTGCAGCATCCTCGGCAAACAATTTACCGACCCAAGCGGATGCATCGGCTCCACTGTTGTTATCGATAACTTTTTTCAGATCAGGCGCAAGGCTGTCATATTTCGCCTGGTTCATCGCAAAGATGAACACGACGTTCAGCATTTGCGCCGCACCTGCAGGCGACTCGGTATGAAACTTGGTGATTTCCTCGAATTTCATCGAGGGCACGACCTCCCAAGGAATCAATGCACCGTCGATCACACCCTTGGAGAGCGCCTCAGCGGCCTGAGGTAATGGCATCGGTACCGGCGTTGCCCCAAGTGCAGCGACCATCTTGGTACCCAGACGCGTGGGTGCACGCACTTTCATGCCCTTCAAATCTTCGAGGACTTTCACGGGCCGCTTGGTCGTATTGAGCAATGCGCCATCGTGAACATGAAACAAAAGTGGCTTGACACCTTTGAATTCGGCGGTCGCGTTTTTCATCGAGTAGTACCACAGGCCGCGGCTAGCGCGCTCGGAATCATTCACCATGAACGGTAGTTCGAAGGCTTCCGACACCGGAAAACGTCCTGCCTGGTAACCAGGTACGGTCCAGATAATGTCGGCGACACCATCCTTGGCTTGATCAAATAACTGCTGTGGCGTACCGCCCAGTTGCATGGACGGATAGATCTGGCATTTCAATTTACCCGCGGATTCCTTGGCTATCTTTTCGCACCACGGCACGATAAAGCGCGCATGGGTGGTCGATGCCGGCGGAAGGAAATGGTGCACCTTCAAGGTGATGGTCTGCGCCGAAGCACTTGTCGCCAGCCATGCCAGCAAGATGAAACAAAGGTGCCGGAAGTAGCGCAATGCCATGGGATCCTCCTGTGGGGTATGTGAATTAGTTGCCGAAAGTATGAACAAGGTAAAGCGACAAGACCGGGAAAAACACCAGCAGCAGAATACGCACCAAATCCGAAGCAAGGAAGGGTAATACACCCTTGAAAGTCTCCATGACAGGAACGTCTTTCGCAATACGGTTAATGATGTAAATATTCATCCCGACTGGCGGGTGGACCAGACCGATCTCAACCACCATTAATGCCAGTATCCCGAACCAAATTGATTTGTCGGCGGGCGTCATACCGGCAAATTCGAGACCCATCACGATCGGGTAAAAAATTGGAATCGTCAGCAGAATCATCGCCAGCGAATCCATCACACAACCGAGAAAAATATAGATCAGCAGTATGGCAAAGATCACCGACAAGGGCGGCAATCCACTATTCTGAACCCAGCTTGCCAGCTCTGCGGGCATCTGCGTCAGTGCCAACCCAGAGTTCAACATATCGGCACCTAAAAGCACCAAAAAAATCATCGCTGTCGCCTGCGCCGTACCGAGTATGCTTTTCAAAATACCTTCAAAGCGCATGCCGTTAAGGACCGCAATAATGCCGCAGGCTGCTGCACCAATCGACGCGGCTTCGGTGGGGTTGGCCCAGCCGCCGTAGATGCCCACGATCACCACTA
>CAZLJL010000307.1:0-2149 GCA_964559785.1 uncultured Bifidobacterium sp. | reverse complement strand
CGTTATTAAACAGCACATCGAGCCGACCGAATTTGCTTTGGGTTGCTGCGAATAATTGCTTCACGCTATCCGGGTCGCCCACATCACAGCGCTGCGCGAGTGTGTTCTCGTGGGTACCGCCAATATCGGTAATCGCCTGCTCGAGCTTATCGAGCTGCCGTCCGGCCATCACGACGCAGTAACCCGCCCGCAAAAACGCCTTCGCCGTTGCTTTACCAATACCTGCACCTGCTCCCGTGATCAGTGCTACTTTCAGTGCGTGTTCAGACATCAGGAATTTCCCTTCTCTACAAATGCTTTAATCCGCCCCACACCCTCACGAATCGCTTGATCTGATGCGGCGTAACTCAGACGAATATGTTGCCCCTCTCCCTCGGCGCGCGGACCAAAGTGAATATCGGCCAGTACCGCGACGCCCGCCTCATTCAAAAGACGCTGACGAAGTTCTTCCGAATCACGACAACCGGTGATGCGGCAAGCCTCAGTCACATTCGGCCAAGCATAAAAAGCACCACCGGGTGACTGACACGTTACACCAGGAATATCGTTTAACAAGCTGACCACCAGATCACGTCGCTGCTGAAAAATGTCGCGCATACGATCGGCGTCATCTTGTGGGCCGAGTAATGCCTCGACGCCCGCCCACTGCGTGATTTGCGAGGCACACGACTCGGTATTCGTAATCCATGTGGTGAAGAAAGGTGCCAACTGCCGATTCGCCATGTAGCCCAGACGCCAACCGGTCATGGCGTAAGTTTTGGACAAGCCATCCGCAATGATGGTGCGTTCCTGCATGCCCGGCTCCGAGGCGATTGAATGAAACTCGCCGTCATAAATCAGGCGACCATAAATCTCGTCGGCGTACACCCATACTTGCGGGTGCGCACGCAATACCTCGGCAATGGCTGCCATGTCTTTTTTCGGAATCACACCACCGGTAGGATTTTGCGGCGAGTTCAAAATCAAGAGACGTGTTTTCGGCGTAATCAGCGCTGCTAACTCGTTCGGATCAAGACTGAAGTTACGCGCCTCGCGCAGAAAAATCGGCACGCCCACAGCGCCACTGGCTTTGATCTGCGATTCGTAAATCGGAAATCCCGGCACCGGGTAAATCACTTCGTCACCCGCACCGTAATCGGTTACCGAGAGAATGGTGTAACCAATAAACGGCTTGGCGCCAGCCCCCACGACCACGTCGTCTGGACTCACCGCAATGCCACGCGTACGCGAAATTTCATCAGCAACGGCCTGTCGCAACTCGGTAATCCCGGCCGATGGTGTGTAGCCGTGTTTACCCTCACGAATTGCTTTGACCGCTGCATCCTGCACATGGACCGGCGTATGAAAATCCGGTTGCCCAATACAGAACGACACAATATCGCGCCCTTCTCGCAATAACTTGTTGACCTCAGCCAGTACGATGAATGCATTTTCGGTCCCAAGACTTTGGGCGCGTTGACTTACCTTGGGCATTGTTTCTCCGTGGTGATTCGCAGGACAGGATATGCGTGAAGTTCGTTTTGTCGATCTCAATCACTGACCACCTCCCGGATTGAGCGCCAAATTCCGCGCGATATTGTGACTGATCTGTTTGTTTTTGACCCGGGTCAAAAAAAATCAGCCCTCAAACACCTAGGCTCACAGAAAACAATCTGGATATTGCTCGTTAAAAGCACTGCCAGTTAGGCTAGCGTTTGATGTAATTTGCGGTATAACATTGGCAATAATTTTTTCAGTTCTTTTATTAAATAATTGATAACCAAAACCTGCGCTCATCTCATGACACCTAAGAACCTGCTTCCCGCGTTGCTCTTACTCGGACTCTGCGCTTCAGCGCATGCCGAACTGGTGAAGGTGTTTGAAAATATTCGCGGCACTGTGGTCTACGCAGATACCTCCACACTTTCCGAGAACGGTGATCTGCGGCGCATTGTGGAGATCCAGTCCTATCGTGAGCCAGGCCCACGCGGCATGCTGTCCATGAAACTGGTAAAGGAGTACCACTGCAAGAGAGAAACTGCGCAGATTATTTCCTACTCGATGTACACCGAGCGCATGGCCAAGGGCAGTCTGATCGGGCAAGTCAATACGCCGGGGCCGGTCGATAAATTAACGCAAAACCCGGGCGGTGCTGGTGGCTGGCGCTACG
>CAZLJL010000306.1:0-2181 GCA_964559785.1 uncultured Bifidobacterium sp. | reverse complement strand
GAGTAACCTGCGACGCCACAGCTGCGCAAGGATGACGGGTATCACGATGTACAACACCACCGAAGTCAGTAAGGTCTCCCACGGCACTACAATCGATGACATGCCCAGCAACAGCGCAACGATGGGTGCGAAGGCAAACACCATAATGCTGTCATTCAGCGCTACCTGTGAGAGCGTGAACAGTGGATCTCCATCGGTCAGACGACTCCAGACGAATACCATCGCGGTACACGGTGCAGCAGCCAATAAAATCAAACCAGCGATATAGCTATCGATTTGCTCGGTGGGTAGCAGGGGTGCGAACAGGTGCCGAATGAATATCCAGCCCAACAGCGCCATCGAGAAAGGCTTGACCAACCAATTTACAAACAGCGTGACACCAATACCACGCACATGCTGGCGTACCTCATGCAGTGCACTGAAGTCTACTTTCACCAGCATTGGAATGATCATTACCCAAATCAGCGCACCGACCGGCAGGTTGACGCGTGCGATCTCAAGCGCACCGATCGCTTGGAACGGCCCTGGGAAAAATTGTCCGAGCGCGATCCCGACGACGATACAGCCAAAAACCCAAAGGCTCAGGGTACGTTCGAAGAAGCTCACAGCTTGCCCAGTTTGCGTAGCTCGGATTGCAAGCTCATCTTGTCGAGTTTCTCAAGCGGTAGTGAGGCAAGTAAATCGATGCGTTGCTGCAGCCCGAGCATCACTTCGCGAAATGCTCTGCGTTTCTGCTCATCATCACCTTTCGCCAAGGATGGATCGGGAAAGCCCCAGTGGCCAGTGGCTGGTTTGCCGGGCCATATCGGGCAGACCTCACCCGCAGCGTTGTCACAGACCGTGATGATGAAGTCCATGGTCGTGGCATTGTCGGCCGCAAATTCATCCCAGCTTTTCGAACGCAGCTTATCGGCAGGGTAGCCCATCGCAAGTGCCAGCTCTTGCGCGAAGGGATTCACTTTGCCGCCCGGGGTCGACCCGGCTGAGTGACCAACGAATCGGCCACTCGGGTGGGTAGAGGCTAGCGCTTCACCAAGAATGGAGCGCGCGGAGTTATGGGTGCAGAGAAAAAGAATCTGGTAAGTGTTCATGGTAGTGGTATTGCATCTGATCCAAACAAGCTTCAATTTTAGTGCGACAAGCATGACAAGTTGATGACAGCGCTGTCACACGTGACAGGCTGTTAAAACATCTTTGCCGGCGTATAACGCACACCAAACGATAGCCATCGATGATTCATGGTGCCGCCAGCATGCTGGCCAGCAGTGGCGTCTAGTTGAAGCAATCCCGGTATAAGGCTGTAGCGCGTACCCGCTTGCCAGTATGCAGACTCGGCATTATTACCAAAACTCTCCGCGATCAGCGTCCAGTGCTTGTCGAGATTAAGCTCGGTACCCACACCCCAGGTCATTAAATCTTTGTTGGTCGCCTTGTCATGTAGCCAGCCCGTGTTGACGTGCACGACCAGCAAGTCGTCGGCAAATGATAGCGACAGCGGAACATACGCATAGCGATTGCCGAGCAGATTTGGGCCGGGGTTCACCTCGGGGTGTCGCACCGTGCCGACCCCGGCACCGATACCCCAGCCATTTGGTTCCAGCGTCTTGAAGAGCGTCTTGGCCTGAAACACATAATCACCGGTCCAGCCGGCGACGTTATTGAATTTTGCCGAACCACCGCCAACGGTAATCTCAAGATTACCGGTCGGGTTGCAAGCTGGTAGTGCCCATACTTCATGGCTGGTGCGGTAGGCCCGGACCCAGCTCTCCAGCTGGCAGCTGCCTCCCGTCGTTAGCCTGGCGTCATCCGTGACGAATGGGCGCGCGGCCCAGACCCCATTGACAGCGAAGCAGAGCACAAGAGGGAGGATCGATTTCCACATAAGCTTGCGATTGTATACAGGCGCGGTGCTAGAGCGATCTGAGATTCAAGCCGCTGGGCGGCAGGCAAAAAAATAGCCCGCCGAAGCGGGCTAAAACAACTTGGAGATTACTGCTTACTTCCATATCGGCGCGCCGGCGCTATCCTTGAACGATGCTTTCCAAAGTTCTTGAATTTGCTTTACGACAGGCGCAGGGATGGGTACGTACTCAAGCTCAGTCGCCATTTGGCCACCGTTCTTGTAAGCCCAGTCGAAAAACTTCAACACGGCACGGCCGGTGAGCGCATCAGCCTGGGTCT
>CAZLJL010000305.1:0-2184 GCA_964559785.1 uncultured Bifidobacterium sp. | reverse complement strand
CGACTGATCAGCGATGGATCGGTCGCTGGTTGGTTACCGTTTGCCTGCCGATGGGCTACTTGAACGGGTTGTCCACCTGATCACTCGGCTTGAAGGTGATTTGGTCGGGCAGTGCCGAGTCGTTTTGCAGTGCGCTGACCGTGGCATCCAGAATCTGCTTGAGCTGCAGCGCATGTGCCAAGCCGATTTTGTCGCGAGTGATCGCCAGCGATCCGTAAATCTCTAGCTGATCGACCCGATTTTCAATCGTCAGCGCATCAATGACCAACGAGTCTTGCTCATTCTCGAACGGTCTAAGCATATCGCTCATTAGCAACCCCTCCAGCGTTATTTACGGCCTCGGATACGTGGCTCAGGTAATTCCATCGCACGTTGCTTTGCGGCCTCCGGCAGCTTGGGAAACACGTTAAAGCCGATTCGTCGCTCCAGTACAGCGATGCTGATCACCTGATAGTCGCCGCTGTCGTCATTCGGCGCAAGCCATGCCGCTGCTTCCTGCTTGCTTGGGTCGAGCACCGCCTTGAATACATGAGTCGGCACCAGCACACGACCATTGATTCGCTCGATTTTCTCACCCTCGAACACCGGTCCAGTCACCACATAGAGTTCGCCGCGCAGATTGGTCAGGTGTCGGGTCGCGCCTTCGATAGCTGACCAAAGTACCTGATTATTTTTGCGATTTTGCGGCACTACGTTCGCCAGCGAGAAGCTTTCGTGTTGCGCCTGTGCACTCGGCATATCCGCCGCTGGCGCCATATGGCCGCGATCAAACCCGGAGCGAACATAGTCAGCTAATTCAGCTCCCTGTCCTGGTGGCAGCGCTGTCTCTGCATGAAAACTATCAGCGCGAGGAATCTCACGTGCCGCTTTCAGGCTGTCTCGGGTCAGATACTCGGCTGACCACAGCGGTGTCTTTGATACACCGGAGTGCAGCACTGCAAATGCCTCAAAACACAGACCAACCGTGCTGGTCTGCAGTGTCTTGCGCGTGATCTCCGGCGCAGTCTTTTGGAAGAAGTGCCGCTCACAACTCGGTGGTTGAGCCTGCGCCGACGCCAACAGACTTAAGAGGAGGAATGCCGAGAGTAATTTTTTCATTGCAGGTTCGATCAGCGAAGGGTGCGGATTCGAAATGCAAGAACATCCGAAGTTCCGGGCGTATATCGGTTAACTGGTACATGATTTTACCGGAAGGAAACAGCGATTTTTTTCGCACTTGGCTGGTCGAACAGCGATGCGAGTCAGGACGACCAATCAAGTCTTTGTCGATCGCGCCGATGCCGGAAGGCAGCTGGCTGAGCTGCTGGCGTCGCAACTGCCACAGACGCCACAAGCAAACACGGTCGTACTAGCGCTGCCGCGTGGGGGAATTCCGATCGGCCTGGCGATCGCGCAGCGTTTTGATTTAGCGCTGGAGCCGCTCTTGGTCAGGAAACTCGGTGTGCCGAATTTCCCCGAGTTCGCCATGGGCGCCATCGCTACGGGTGGCATCTGCTTGGTTGATGATGCCGTGGTGAATGAGCTTCACCTATCTGATCAGGCAGTCCAGCAAGTGATCCAGTCAGAACAGCATGTATTGGCTGAGCGGGAGCGGCGCTATGGTGCGAGCGTTTCCTTATCGAATTTAAGGGGCCGTGAGGTCATCGTGTGTGACGACGGTATGGCGACCGGGCGCACCATGCAGGCGGCCATCGCCGCTCTGCGCGCTGTCCGGGTTGCATCGATCCTTGTGGCGGTACCGGTCCTGTCCCAGGACGCCTTGGCGCGCGTCGCGCCATTAGTAGAGCGAGTAGAGCATTTGCTTTGCCCGGCGTCATTCGATGCGGTTGGACAGTGGTACCGCAATTTCCCGCAACTTGGCGATGACGAAGTGATCAGCTTGTTGTCGCAGGTTCAGCGTCTGTCGGCTTCTGTATCGACACCCGCCAAGGTATCGACTTCATCATCCTGAAAGGAGAGCATCGTGGAATATCGGACCCAGAGTATGGATACGACATGGATGAAATGGCTAGCCGGCGTAGCGGTGGGTGCGCTGGCGATGTATATCTCGGATCCAGCCGTCGGCCGGCAGCGGCGAGCGCTGCTGAAAGACAAGATCACGCATTATCGATCACGCACCCAAAAACTTTTCAGCAGCCGCGTTCGAGATGTTCGGAATCGACTATCCGGATTACAAGCAGAGGC
>CAZLJL010000304.1:0-2197 GCA_964559785.1 uncultured Bifidobacterium sp. | reverse complement strand
CCACCAGCTTTTGCGTGGTCGAGACGCCCGAGTTATTGACCAGAATATCGATCGGTCCGGCTTCGGTCTCGGCGTGGGCGACGGCGGCTTTAATGCTACCGAGATCGGTTACATCCAACTGCACGATACGCGCCGCGCCGCCATCGGCCTCGATTTGCGCGCGTAACTCTTTCAGTTTTTCGGTGCGCCGAGCTGCCAAAACGACGGTGGCGCCCGCTTCGGCCAAGACCTGTGCGAAACGCTCGCCCAAACCACTCGAGGCCCCGGTGACCAGCGCCACCTTGCCTGCGAAATTGACTTCAATACCCACTTGGACTCCCTGTTGGTCAAATATTTTGGGTGAAGCCGTTATCATTACATGATTCCACCCGTCAAAGACGCACCGAAAACCATCCCGGCCTCACCAGAGACCCGCCCATTCCGCACCAGCGCCTACCTAAGCTCGCCATGAATAGTCCCAGCCAGAACCCGAGTTTCATTGACCAATTCGGCCCGCGCGAGGCCATGGACTATGACGTCGTCATCATCGGCGCCGGCCCTGCCGGGCTGTCGGCGGCGATCCGTTTGAAGCAATTGGCTGAGCAGCAAGGTCGCGAGCTGAGTGTTTGCGTGCTCGAGAAAGGCAGTGAACCGGGTGCGCATATTCTGTCCGGCGCAGTGATGGATCCGACCGCTATGCATGAGCTGTTCCCGGACTGGCAAACGCGTGGCGCGCCACTCAACACACCGGTCGCCGAGGATCGCTTCCTGTTCCTGACGGAAAACAGCGCCTACGCGACACCCAACTGGCTGCTGCCCGCTTGCTTCAAAAATCATGGCAATTACATCGTCTCGCTGGGCAACGTGGTGCGCTGGCTGGCCCAGCAAGCGGAAGCCCTTGGCGTCGAGATCTTCCCGGGCTTCGCTGCGGCCGAACTGCTGTTCGACGAACAAGGCGCTGTCATAGGCGTGGCCACCGGCAATATGGGGGTAGGCAAAGACGGTACGCCAACGGCTGATTTCCAGCTGGGTATGGCCTTACACGCGAAGTACACCTTGTTTGCCGAAGGCGCGCGCGGGCATTTGGGCAAACAGCTGATCGCAAAATATCAACTTGATGCTGGGCGAGACCCGCAGACCTACGGTATCGGACTCAAAGAGCTGTGGGAAATCGATCCCGCCAAACACCAACCGGGTTTGGTGATTCATACCGCAGGCTGGCCCTTGGATGCCGAGACCTATGGCGGATCTTTCCTCTACCACCTTGAAAACAACCAGGTCGCGGTGGGCTATGTGGTCGGTCTGGGCTACGAAAATCCTTACCTATCGCCCTTCGAAGAATTTCAGCGCTACAAAACGCATCCGTCGATTCGGGGTTTCTTTGAGGGCGGCAAACGACTCTCCTATGGCGCGCGCGCAATTACTGCGGGCGGCTTGCAATCGCTACCCAAGCTCACCTTCCCCGGTGGTGCACTGATCGGCTGCGATGCTGGATTTTTGAATGCGAGCAGGATCAAGGGTAGCCACGCTGCCATGAAATCCGGCATGCTGGCCGCTGAAGCTGCGTTTGATGCAATTGGTGCGGGACGTGCGCAAGATGAACTGACCGCGTACACCACCAGCTTCGAAAAATCATGGCTGCATGAAGAACTGCATGTCGCGCGCAACTTCAAACCGGCGATGGGCAAAGGGCTGTATCTCGGGACACTGTTGGTCGGTATTGATCAGGTGCTATTCCGTGGCAAGGCACCTTGGACGCTGCATCATGACCACCCCGATCATCTCGGACTACGACCTGCCGCAGAATGCACGCCAATCGCTTATCCCAAACCAGATAATGTGCTGACTTTTGACCGCTTGTCCTCGGTATTCATTTCGAATACCAACCATAACGAGCATCAGCCTGCTCACCTGACACTAACCGATGCCGATGTGCCGGTTGCGGTCAATCTCACGACCTATGCCGGGCCCGAGCAGCGCTACTGCCCGGCCGGTGTTTATGAGTATGTGGAAGCACAAGGTCAATCACGTTTGCAGATCAATGCACAAAACTGCGTTCACTGCAAAACATGCGACATCAAAGATCCAACGCAGAATATTGTGTGGGTCACACCCGAAGGTGGTGGCGGTCCGAACTATCCCAACATGTAGCATCGCACTGCGCTATTGCCACCGGCGTGCTTATCACCTACTTTACTGTCTCATCTTTTTTGCTGTC
>CAZLJL010000303.1:0-2213 GCA_964559785.1 uncultured Bifidobacterium sp. | reverse complement strand
AAATCGTCATCCCGGCGTAGGCCGGGATCCAGTCTCAGATAAAGCGCGTATTAGCCCTTAAGCCAGGTGTGAAGTACGCTTTTAATGTGCCAATACCCTAGCCAAAAATTCCTGCGCGCGAGGCACACGCGCCGCTGTATCGCCGAAAAATTCAGCACTCGCGCAATCCTCCAAAATACGCCCCTGATCCATAAAAACCACTCGATCCGCCACACGCTTGGCAAAACCCATCTCGTGCGTGACACACATCATGGTCATGCCGTCATTCGCGAGCTGCACCATCACGTCCAACACCTCACCCACCATTTCAGGATCTAGCGCCGACGTCGGTTCATCGAACAGCATGACCACCGGATCCATGGCTAGTGCGCGCGCGATCGCGACCCGCTGCTGCTGCCCGCCGGATAGTTGCGAAGGATGTTTGTCTCGCTGAGCAGAAAGGCCGACGCGATCAAGTAGCGTCGCACCGCGCGCCAATGCGTCAGGTAGGGCGCGGCCCAATACCTGTACCTGTGCCAGCGTCAGGTTATCCATCACCGATAAATGTGGAAACAACTCAAAGTGCTGAAACACCATGCCCACCCGGGCACGCAAGGCGGGTAAGTCGGTACGGGTATCGTGTAGTGCAACACCATCAACCAATAATTCACCTTGTTGAAAGGATTCCAGCGCATTGATGGTCTTGATCAGGGTTGATTTACCCGAGCCCGATGGTCCGCACACAACCACCACCTCGCCCTTGTTGATTTGTAGCGAGCAATCATCCAGCACCTTGAAACTACCGTACCACTTCGACAGATGATTCATCGTGATCATGTCAGTCCCCACGTTGCAGCCGCGCAGTGAATCGCGAGAGCGTCAAGCAAATTACAAAATACACCAGCGCCGCACCGATATAAGCCTCAATCGGTCGACCTAAAATTTTTCCAGCAACATCAAAACCCTTGAGCAAGTCATAAGCACCAATCGCATACACCAACGAGGTATCCTGAAAAAGTACGATCACCTGCGTCAGCAGTACCGGTAGCATGTTCTTGACAGCCTGTGGCAATACTACTAGCCGCATATTCTGCGCATAACTGAGCCCAAGTGCTGTACCTGCCTGTAGCTGCCCGCGTGGAATCGCTTGAATACCGGAGCGCACAATCTCACAGAAAAAAGCGGCCTCGAAGGCAATGAAGGTAATCATGGCAGATAGCTCGGCCCCAATCGGCCGGCCAAGTGCAAATGGCACCAACAGAAAAAACCATAAAATCACCATCACCAGCGGTATTGATCGCATGGTGTTGACATACGCCGCGGCTGGCCACATCAATAGCGGATTACCTGAGATACGCATCATCGCCAGCACAGTCCCAAGCACTATCCCACCGATGCTTGCGACGACGGTCAGCTGTACGCTGAACCACAAGCCCCCCAGCACATAGCGACCGATCAGATCCCAGCTGTAGAACGACAGATCAAGCGCCATGCTCACGCTCCCTGCCTTGCCAGACTGCCCACGCCGGGTACCCGCACCCGCGACTCGACGAAAGCCAGTACACGATTTACCGCGAATGCTGTCAGCGCATATAACAAGGTGACCGCGAGATAGATCTCGATGCCGCGCGCCGTCTCTTCCTGTGCCTGCATCGCGAACTGGGTCAACTCAGCCACCGCGACCACAAAGGCAACGGATGAATTCTTCACGATACTCATCGCCTCGGAGGTGAGCGCGGGTATCATGATCCGCAATGCGACTGGCAGAATCACACGCCGATAGACTTGCATATCACGCATGCCCAGTGCGCGCGCCGCATCACGCTGCCCGCGCGGCAAACTGTAGATGCCGGCTCTCACCTGCTCGGCGATTCGCGCAGAGGTAAACAAGCCCAGCGCAATCGATACCAGCAACCACGATGGCAAACTTTTCAAGGCTGGCAGAAAAAACGGCGCCACGTGATACCAGAGAAATACCTGTACCAGCAGTGGAATGTCACGAAACAGCTCGACCCACGCTGCTGCCATACCGCTCAGCCACGGACGCGCCTGCAAGCTCCGCAAGCTACCGACCACAACACCGATGATGAGTGCGATCACAAAGCCGAGCAGCGCTACCGTCGCGGTCCAACCCCATGCCGATAGCAGCCACTGCAAATAGCTGAGTTCGCCGTTCTGACCCAGGCAACCCGCTAGTTGCACGTTGCCGGTGGTGCTGCGACAGAAAATCGACC
>CAZLJL010000302.1:0-2215 GCA_964559785.1 uncultured Bifidobacterium sp. | reverse complement strand
ATACCGGCGAGGTCAAGAAAGAAACTCAGATCATCGCAATCTACGGCAAGGGTGGTATCGGCAAGAGCTTCACGCTCTCGAACCTGTCTTACATGATGGCGCAGCAGGGCAAGAAGGTACTGCTGATTGGCTGCGATCCGAAAAGCGATACGACCTCACTACTGTTTGGTGGTCGCGCTTGCCCGACGATTATCGAGACCTCATCGAAAAAGAAATTAGCCGGCGAGCCGGTGGCGATTGGTGATGTCTGCTTCAAGCGTGATGGTGTTTACGCCATGGAGCTTGGTGGTCCTGAAGTGGGTCGTGGCTGCGGTGGTCGCGGCATCATCCACGGTTTCGAATTGCTGGAAAAACTCGGTTTCCATGACTGGGGTTTCGACTACGTGCTACTGGATTTTCTGGGTGACGTGGTGTGCGGTGGCTTTGGTTTACCGATCGCACGCGATATGTGCCAGAAGGTCATCGTGGTGGGTAGTAATGACCTGCAATCACTCTATGTCGCCAACAATGTCTGCTCTGCGGTTGAATACTTCCGCAAGCTTGGTGGCAACGTGGGTGTCGCGGGCATGGTGATCAACAAGGATGATGGTACCGGCGAGGCACAAGCTTTCGCAACACGCGCTGGTATCCCGGTGTTGTCGGCAATTCCGGCAAATGAAGATATCCGCAGAAAGAGCGCCAGCTACGAAATCGTTGGCCGTCCGGAAAGTCCATGGGGCAGTTTGTTTGCCACGCTCGCACAAAACGTCGCTGACGCACCACCTGTGAGACCCAAACCACTATCGCAAGAAGAACTGCTCGGCTTGTTCTCCGCAGATGCTGTAGGCCGTGATGTTGTACTACAACCGGCGACAGTTGCCGACATGATGGGCCGCGAGGAAGTTATCAAGCCATCGCTCGAAGTGATTTACGACGAGGTCTGAGCATATGGACCAGCGCACCGTGATCCCAATCGTCAGCAACCCCGCCGCGCTGGAAAGCGACGGCGTTGGTTGCCACGCGGGCAAGGAGCAGTTGGAGGCAGCGGCACGCGCTGCAGGCAAAGCCGGTGTACTAGATCGCTATGCTGCCGATTACCCGAAAGGTCCGCATGATCAGCCACAGAGCATGTGTCCTGCATTCGGATCGTTGCGCGTTGGTTTGCGTATGCGCCGCACGGCCACCATCTTGTCGGGTTCGGCCTGCTGTGTGTATGGCCTGACCTTTACCTCGCATTTTTACGGCGCACGTCGCAGTGTGGGCTACGTGCCGTTCAACTCCGAGACCCTGGTCACCGGCAAGCTGTTTGAAGATATTCGTGACGCGGTACATGAGCAGGCGAATCCTGACGCGTATGACGCGATCGTTGTGATCAATCTCTGCGTACCGACTGCCTCTGGCGTACCGCTGCAGATTCTGCCAAAAGAAATCAATGGCGTTCGGGTGATTGGTATTGATGTGCCTGGCTTCGGTGTGCCAACGCATGCTGAAGCTAAAGACGTGCTGTCCGCTGCGATGCTGAAATATGCACGTAGCGAGATCGTGGCAGGACCTGTGGCCGCTCCGCGCTCCGGCGTCAGCGACAAGCCAACAGTTACGCTGTTGGGCGAGATGTTCCCCGCCGATCCAATGATCATCGGCGGCATGCTGGAGATGCTGGGGTTGGCCGCAGGGCCAACCGTTCCCACGCGTGAGTGGCGCGAATTGTATGCAGCACTTGATTGCGCAGCAGTTGCAGCGATTCATCCGTTTTATACCGCGAGCCTGCGCGAGTTTGAAGCAGCAGGGCGTGGCTCGGTGGGCTCTGCGCCCGTCGGACACGATGGCACCGAAGCATGGCTGCAAGCCATTGGCGATGCATGCAATGTCGAGCAACGCATGATCGACGCGGCCAAGAATCGTTTCCTGCCCGCGATCAAGGGTGCGCTGTCAGCAACACGTATTAACGGACGTATCACGCTGTCGGGCTATGAAGGCTCGGAGCTGTTGGTGGGTCGCTTGCTGGTCGAGAGTGGCGCCGATTTGCGCTATGTCGGTACGGCGTGTCCACAAACGGCAGCAAGCGAAGTTGATCGCGCGTGGCTGGAATCCAAGGGCGTACAGGTACAGTACCGCGCTTCGCTCGAGCAAGATATTGCTGCAGTCAATGAATACAAACCCGATCTCGCGATCGGTACCACACCGGTGGTGCAAGCAGCCAAGCAGATGTCGCTGCCATCGCTGTACTTCACGAACC
>CAZLJL010000301.1:0-2223 GCA_964559785.1 uncultured Bifidobacterium sp. | reverse complement strand
ATGGCCGAGACGACTGCTCACTTCCACTCGCTCGTGAACGACCTGAGCAAGACCGCACCTGCGGGTACTGAGCCGTTCGTTGATATGTTCAAGTCGAATATGGCGAACGCCAATGCGATGTACGAACAATTCGCCAAGGCTGGTCAAACTGCCTACGATCATTTCCAATCGCAACTCGGCGAGATGGGCAGCCATTTCGGCGTTCCTGCTAAAGCACCGAAGTCGAAGAAGCCTGCAGCAGCGGCCTGAATAGACGCTCTGCATCAATGAAAAAGGCTGCCTCGGCAGCCTTTTTCATTTCAGTGCTGAGTGCGCAAAGCACGTCTATATTTTTTGGCAGCGTAATCGCTGTGCCGGTTAGAACAGCGGCAGCTGCGACTCTTGCAGCAGATGGTCGGTCACGAATCGCAGCAATAGCTGATGATGAGTACCGTTGTGCCACTGGGGCTGCATGTACTTTTTCCAGTACCAACTCTGCTCGCTCTCCGGGTGGCAGCCAATCAATCCCACCTGACCTTGCACGATGGCCATTGGATCACCGTTGGCATAGGTAGCGACTTCCTCGAACTCTCCCCCGATGAAGGTAGGGCCGTCATAAAAATACATACGTTCAGGCTCGCCCATCCAACTGACTTGCGCAGTTGTACCGTAAGACGATTTGATCTCGGCATTGCGCCGCTTGATGTATTGCTTGACGCGGGTGTCGGCAAGAATGTCGAAGTAATACGCATCAGCCCAGTAAGCCCCCATGCAGATACCGAGGTACTTGCCGCCCCGGCGCAGGAATTTGCGGACTTCTCTCAGATTGGATTTCAGCAAGCCACTGAAGGTGCTGGCGTCCCCATAGCCGCCAGGGAAAACGACCATTTCTACGTCATCAAAAAATCCCTCTTGCACGGAATGCCGGGTAAAGATGCGCAGGTTATAGACCGGTGACAAGGCCTGAATAATCCCGTTCACGGACTCGATCGAACAGATCGGATGGTGCAGAAAGATGGCGATATTTTTTTTCACAGCGTAGGACATCCTGCTCCATGCGTTCCGCCGCCGATGCAGTTCGGCCAGAGAAGGCGGGCGGAGTCATGATGTATAGCACACCTCGACGCGATCGACACATGGAGCGGCGGCTGCCGAGCCTATCCCGGATTGCTCTCGGCTATGATGCAGCTGATCGGTAACCAACGCTTCGAAGCTGATGCTGTGAGCACCGCTGAAGATCCTGCTCTGGGCGCCGCCACTATTTTCATGTTGACCATGACACCATGATCGCGCTGCTGGAAGCCCATCGCGCAGGGCTATTGGCCCGCACTCACTGGCTGCCGAATGCGGTGGCTGGCTTGGTGGTCGGCGTAGTCGCTCTGCCATTGGCAATGGCGTTTGCGATTGCTTCCGGTGCGCGACCAGAGCAAGGCATCTACACCGCGATTATTGGCGGTGGCCTGATCGCTATCCTGGGTGGTAGCCGGGTTCAAATCGCCGGGCCTACGGGCGCTTTCATCGCCATCTTGGCGGGGATAAGCGCCCAATACGGAATCGCAGGTCTGCAAATCGCCACCTTGATGGCAGGAGTGATGTTGGTCCTGATGGGCGTGGCACGCATGGGCGGCGTGATCAAGTTCACACCGGCGCCGGTGGTGGTCGGTTTCACCGCGGGTATTGCGGTCATCATTTTCGTTGGTCAGTGGAGCGCATTTCTCGGGCTGCCGCAGCCCGAGGGTGCACATTTTCATCAAAAGCTCTGGCACTTGCTGCTGTCATTGCCGCAGACACACATGCCGACACTGGGGCTGGCGCTGCTCAGTCTGCTGCTGGTGTGGTTTGCACCTCGCATACCGGGCTTGGCGCGTATCCCCGGACCCCTCACCGCGATGGTGATCGCTACTGGGCTGCAGGCTTCACTACCGCTGCCCGGCGTGGCCACCATCGGTTCTGCCTTTGGCGGCATACCGACCGGTCTACCCACATTCGCGCCACCGGAAATATCTCTGCCGCAGCTAATCACGCTGATCGGACCGGCATTCACCATTGCCATGCTGGGTGCTATTGAGGCATTGCTGTCAGCGGTAGTCGCCGACAGGATGTCGGGTACACAGCACGACGCTAATCAGGAGCTGATCGGGCAGGGCATCGCCAACGTGGTCGTACCGCTGTTCGGCGGTTTCGCGGCTACCGGCGCTATTGCACGCACTGCCACCAATATTCGCAATGGCGCCAACAGCCCAC
>CAZLJL010000300.1:0-2251 GCA_964559785.1 uncultured Bifidobacterium sp. | reverse complement strand
CCGATATTTCTGGTTATCAATATGGCAGTAGTTCTACAATAAACGTTGGCGTTGCCTTACGCGACTCGGCAGGGAATATTTTTCTCGGCCCAAAAAATAGCCTTTTTTCTCAAATCTTCGCGCGTAAGAATTTATCAGTCGCCAGCGTGATCCAGGAAAAAATGATCGATCAGTTGGTCAGTGCCACTGGAGCCACGCGCGAGCGATGCCTGCAGGTCGTCACGAACAAGGCCAAGCTGCGCCACATTCAGAAGGCGATTGATAGCGGCAACCTACGCCAGGTTGGGGCCGAGGCGATGCTTAAAGCGACCACCAAGTTATACCGTCCGGACAGCGGCTTCCTAGACCGTCTGAAGACACTACTACCCACGAAACTGCGCGAAATTTTCAATAAAACCGGCGCATTGAAACAGTCCCAATCGTTTTCTACAGCATCGCGGGATAATATCCTGAAGGGATTCACCTCGCTGGAGGCCGACCTGAACGATGAGAAGCAAATGGGTGCAGACGGTATACACCTGCAGACACGAAAGGATTTCGAGCGCGCTGACTTCAGCTTCCACTCTCCAACGTCGGCAGATGAGTTTTGTTGCGGCAAAGGCAAACCGGCGGACAGGGCAAGTGGAATTGAAGAAAACTTCCGGAAACTCGCGAAAGGCGATCAGGAAGTAGAAAACAAGAACGTATTAAAAGTATTAACAACCGTTGTGGGACAACGAGCTTTGGCAGCCCAATTCACCGAACTGCGAGCTACCTTATGGGATAACCACAGCGTGTTTAGAAACGCATCTTCCGACAGCCGTCCTGCCGAATCAGTTAAATACGGTTTCAGGGAGATTCCCGGGAAAAGTCCCGGGACCGGCAGCATCATCGTCACTCTGGATTATTACCGCGGTGGCACTGAATTGACCGATGGCGACAAATCAATTCCCATCAAGACTAGCCAGGGTCCGGAAGTCCCCGTGGGACCCAATAACTACGCGATTAAGTGCTCGGTAGCGATCAGGCTTCTGAGATCGGATATGGAGCAAGGTGTCATCAATCCTAAGTTCGTCGGATCGCCCAGCGTGAACATCCAGTTCACGCCGGATCTCTGACACCGCTGCTGCAGGGGCTGGCGCTCATACCCGCTTCCTGAACCCCAGCTCTGAACCGGCGACATCGATCTCGACGGTATCTTTCGGGCCGAAACGCCCCTGGAGTATCGCCTTCGACAAGGGGTTCTCCACCTGCTGCTGAATAGCGCGTTTGAGCGGACGAGCGCCGTAGACCGGATCAAAACCTGCCTCGGCTAGCTTGTGTAGTGCTGCGTCGCTAATCGTCAGACCAATCTCCATTTTGCCCAGGCGCTGCTGCAAAGTGTTTAGCTGTATTCTGGCAATCGCGCCAATCTGTTTGTCATCCAGCGCATGGAACACGACCAGCTCATCAACACGGTTGATGAACTCCGGCCGGAAGTGTCCGCGTACCTCGGCCATCACCGCAAGTTTAATGAGTTGGGGATCGCTGTCTTCCATGGACTGTATCTTGTGCGAACCCAGATTCGACGTCATCACGATCACCGTGTTCTTGAAGTCGACCGTGCGTCCCTGGCCATCGGTCATGCGGCCATCATCAAGCACCTGTAACAGCACATTGAATACATCCGGATGCGCCTTTTCTATTTCGTCGAGCAGAATCACGCTATACGGCTTGCGACGCACCGCCTCGGTCAGGTAGCCACCCTCTTCATAGCCGACATAGCCCGGCGGCGCACCAATCAATCGTGCCACCGAGTGCTTCTCCATGAACTCGCTCATGTCGATACGAACCAGTGCCTCTTCGGTATCGAATAAAAAGGCGGCGAGTGCCTTGGTCAGCTCGGTTTTGCCGACACCCGTGGGCCCCAGGAACATGAATGAGCCATAAGGGCGGTGCGGATCTGACAGGCCCGCACGCGAGCGACGAATCGCATCCGAGACAGCGGTGATCGCTTCGTGCTGGCCGACCACCCGCTTGTGCAATTCGTCTTCCATATGCAGCAGTTTGTCACGCTCGCCTTGCATCATTTTCGAAACCGGAATACCGGTTGCTCGCGAGACGACCTCGGCAATTTCTTCGGCACCCACTTGGGTACGCAACAGCTTGGGCTTACCCGTGTCTTGCTCACCCTTGTCGGCCTGCTTCAACTTGGCCTCTAGCTCAGGCATACGGCCGTACTGCAGCTCGGACATTTTCTGCCAGTCGCCTTTGCGGCGCGCGTCTTCCATTT
>CAZLJL010000299.1:0-2263 GCA_964559785.1 uncultured Bifidobacterium sp. | reverse complement strand
AGCGCAAGCGCACGCCACCATTTCAGATTAGTCAGGCTACCGAAACACATTCTCTTTCCTCTCTCGCCGGGCACTCAAAACAATACCGCGGCTCGCGCGGCAGTGTATCAGCCCGCGAGCACTCACTACGGTATGTGGGCGGCCGCTGGTGCCCAAGATCAAGCGTTATGTCGACTACCGCGCAGCAAATGGTCACGAAACACGCTGGCAATCGGCGACAGGCGTTTGCCTCTCGGAGATACCACGTGCCATTGCGAGTGCAAAGGAAAACCCTGCACGTCCAGTGCCACCACTTCCTCCTTGGCTTGGCCTATGTCGAGCGCGTGGCGCGACAATACCGCCACCCCGAGCCCGGCGGCGACAGCTTGCCGAATCGCTTCATTACTCCCCAGCTCCATCCGCAGGCCCGGCCTGAAGCTATGCGCGTCGAATAGCTGCTCGGTCGCCATGCGGGTGCCGGAACCCGATTCACGCAAGATAAAGCGATCCGTCGCAAGCTTTTCCAACGGCAGGTTGCGCTTCTTGGCCAGTGGATGCGTCGCTGCCGCCACCAGCAAAAGGGGGTTAGGCATGAAGACATCGTCTTCCAACTCAATATCCGCAGGTGGCATTGACATGATGTACAGATCGTCCAGGTTATCGCGAAGTCGTGCCACCACACCATCGCGGTTCAACACCTGCAAAGAGATATCGATCTCGGGGTGCTGCTGACAAAATCCGCCGAGCAGTCTCGGCATGAAGTACTGCGCAGTGTTCACCAGCGCCACCCGGAGTCGGCCACGCGTAAGCCCGCGCATAGCATCGAATTTCTGCCGTAAGGCCTCCCATTCGCCGGCGATGGCACGTGCAGTCTCCGCTAACTCTCGGCCCGCTTCAGTGAGAAAGACCCGCTTACCCACCACCTCATAGACCGGCATGCCGATCGATTGGGTGATCTCTTTCAGCTGCATCGAGGCGGTTGGCTGGGTCACGTGCAGGGCGCGTGCCGCCGCGCTGACGCTGCCGGTATCCGCTAAAGCCAAGAACAAGCGCAATTGCCGGAAAGTCAAGTTCATAGATTTTTCCTGATGCAAACCATTTGAAAATCGATTTTACTTGATCGGATGATGAAATTACTATTGCGCAAAATTTTAGGAGCCCCCAGTGCAAAACCTGCTTGATCCCGCCATTCTCTTTTTCGCCTTTGGCCTGCTGGCCGGGTTGTTGCGGTCCAACCTAGAGGTGCCGCCGCAAATGGCGAAATTCCTGTCGCTTTACCTGCTGATGGCGCTTGGGTTAAAGGGTGGCTTCGCGCTATCGGAGTCAGGGCTTACGGCCAGCATCATGGCCAGTCTGTTCGCTTCGGTGCTGATGGCGTTTATCGTGCCGGTGATTGGCTACTCCCTATTGCGGCGTTTCGTGCCGCCATTTGATGCCGCTGCAGTTGCTGCCTCCTATGGCTCGGTCAGTGCGGTGACCTTTGTCACTGCGATGCAGTATGTCGAGTCGCAGCAAATCCCGGTGGGTGGGCAGATGGCGGTGGCGATGGTGCTGATGGAGTCGCCGGCCATTATCGTGGCCGTCATCCTGGCCAATGTTTTACGTCGGCAGCACGCAGCCGGTGCGCAAGGCGTGCGGGTGACCGCTTCCGGCTCGCTAGTGGTGACCGACGAGGGTCATGGCACTTCGATCAAAGCGATCTTGCATGAATCTCTTACCAACGGCACCCATTTGCTGCTGCTGGCCTCCCTGGCCATTGGATTTATCAGCGGCGACGCCGGCAAAGCCATGATGAAGCCTTTCTCAGCCGATTTGTTCAAAGGCATGCTGGCCTTCTTCCTGCTCGACATGGGCTTGTCGGTGGCAAAAAGCCTACCCGACATCAAAGGCAAAGCGCCGGTGCTGGTCTTGTATGCCGCAGTGTCGCCGTTTGTTCATGCCGCGCTGGCATTACTGTTGGCGCTTGGCCTTGGGCTGCCGTTGGGCGACACCGCGCTGCTGATGGTGCTGTCAGCCAGTGCTTCCTACATCGTGGTGCCCGCAGTCCTGCGCTATGCCATCCCGGAAGCAAACCCGGCGGTTTACCTGGCGCTACCGATCGGGATCACCTTCCCGATCAACCTGCTGGTCGGGATACCGCTGTACACCTCAGTCGCAGCGTTATTTTTTTGATAATTCCGCAGAATTGTTACTGATCGTTTCCTTGGTTCTCTCCGCGGCCGCAGTGGCATATAAGTACAGCCATGTATGGTGGCCAAGGAGCCGGTATGACCCCGCAAGAGAA
>CAZLJL010000298.1:0-2267 GCA_964559785.1 uncultured Bifidobacterium sp. | reverse complement strand
GCATCCGGGTGAGGCTCAACCTGCACTACCTGCGCGACCACAACATGACTGAACGGCGGTACGACCGGCTCGACCTCTTCTACTTCAAGCCCGGACATGGTGAGCAGATGCGACAACTCATCCGAGGTGAGCTTGGGGTCGGCCAGAGTGCGCAGCCAGTTTTCAGAGAATTGCATTGCTCGCGTCGTCCGAAATCAATTGAATTGCTTGAGGAAGCGGAGATCACCTTCATAGAACAAACGAAGGTCATTGATGCCATAGCGCAGCATCGTCAGTCGCTCGAGACCGGAACCAAAGGCGAACCCGATGAACTGCTCAGGGTCGAAGCCCATATTGCGCAACACCGTGGGGTGTACCTGACCAGCGCCAGACACTTCCAACCAGCGGCCCTTCAGCGGCCCGGAGCCAAACGCAATATCGATCTCGGCTGACGGCTCGGTGAATGGAAAATAAGAGGGGCGAAACCGCACTTGCAAATCGTCGGTTTCAAAAAACGCTTTGACGAACCCGAGATAAACACCCTTCAGATCCGCGAAGCTGATATCGGTATCAATCCACAAGCCCTCGACCTGATGAAACATCGGCGAGTGGGTGGCGTCGCTGTCGACACGGTAGGTGCGCCCCGGTGCAATCACCTTAATGGGTGGCTGATGCATCTTGGCATAGCGCACCTGCATCGGGCTGGTATGCGTACGCAGCAGCAGCGGCTTGCCGGTACTGTCCTTGCCGTCGATATAAAAGGTATCTTGCATCGAACGCGCCGGATGGTTTTCCGGGCTGTTGAGCGCAGAGAAATTGGTCCAGTCGGTTTCGATCTCTGGACCATCGGCGACATCGAAACCAATCGAGGCAAAAATCTGCTCGATACGCTCCCATGAACGCATTACCGGATGAATACCGCCGACACTGCGGCCACGTCCCGGCAGGGTCACGTCGATTGCCTCGGCGTTCAGACGCTCTTGCATCTGTGCGTCCGACAAGGCATTTCGACGCGCAGTCAGTAGCGCCTCGATCTGATCCTTGGCCGCATTGATCAACGCGCCCTGAGCGCGACGCGCGTCGGGGTCGAGCTTGCCCAAGCCTTTCATCTGCTCGGTGATTTGCCCGCTCTTGCCGAGATACTTGGCCTTGGCGTTCTCCAGCGCGGCAGAATCCTGCGCGGCAGCAAAATCAGCGCCTGCGGCAATGACGAGTTGTTCCAATGAGCTCATGCGTGTGCTTGAAAATGGCAACGGGGCACGGGCTTGTCAGCTCATGCCCCGCATGAACGCCACCGAGTTCGGTGGCGCCAACGCAAGTCGGCCTATCAGGCTGCGATAGTGGCTTTGACTTGGTTCACGATGGCGGCAAATGCCGGCTTGTCGGTCACCGCCATATCAGCCAGCACCTTACGGTCGAGAGCGATCTCCGCCTTTTTCAGACCGTTGATGAATTTGCTGTAGGTCAGGCCATGCTCACGGGTCGCCGCGTTGATACGGGTGATCCAGAGTGCGCGGAAAACGCGCTTCTTGTTGCGACGATCGCGGTAGGCATACTGCCCAGCGCGCATGACCGCCTGCTTGGCGACGCGATAAACACGGCTACGACGACCGCGGTAACCCTTGGCGGCGTCGAGAACTTTCTTGTGACGGGCCCGTGCCGTGACCCCACGTTTTACTCTTGGCATAGTGTGCTCCTGTGGTGGTCGTTAGGTCAGGCAAACGGCATCATCGCGCGAACCGCGTTGACGTTTGTGTCATGAACATCGACCGCTCCACGCAGCTGGCGCTTGTTCTTGGTGGTTTTCTTGGTCAGGATGTGGCGCTTGAATGCTTGGCCACGTTTGACGGTACCGCCTGGGCGAACGCGAAAACGCTTCTTCGCGCTGCTCTTGGTTTTCATCTTTGGCATGACAACTCCGCCCTTTTCGGACGGCTCCATTATTGGACGATGACAGGTGGCAGCAATTTCACTGCTCTTGGATGCCTGTTCTCGCTTATTGTTGATTGACGGATCGAGCCGCCAATCACATGACCCCGCCTGAAAACTGCGGAGCCAGAAATTATATCAAGGAAATCAGCGCCTTAGCAAGTCAGCCGATTCTTTCTTGCCAGGCGGCTAGCTAGACGTGCCGCCGCAGACGGTACCGTCTGCAGGGCAAGCAGGAGCTAAGAGGCATAGAGGCTTAGAGCGGCCACCGGGCTTGGCCAGAAGGTCTTATTTCTTCTTCTTAGGTGCCAGCACCATGACCATTTGCCGGCCTTCCATCTTGGGGAACTGCTCAACCT
>CAZLJL010000297.1:0-2269 GCA_964559785.1 uncultured Bifidobacterium sp. | reverse complement strand
ACACCGATCACTTTGCCGAATTGCGCCAAGTCAGGCGCACCCAAACCAAAGCTGAGCGCACTACCTTTCTCACCCAGCTTGCCCTGTGCCACCAGCACACCCTCCGCAAAATTCAGCTGCAGGGATACCGGCCAACCGGGTTTGCCGCGCAATAAATCTGACAAGGGGCCGCCATCAATAGCGAGTTGGTAGGGCATGGTTCGCTCGACCATGCCTTTGGCTTTCAAGCGTACGCCGCCGCCAACGGGTAGCGCTGCATCGAGTTGATCCAGCCGGAACTCTATGGGTCGGGCGCTACCGCTCTGAAAAGTGATAGTGATATTGTCGAGGTCCAGCTGACGGATATCGATGCCCGCTACCTCATGCGCGTCGAAGGCTTGACCGTCATCCGTCGCGTTAGAAGGTGAACCATCAAAGGTCCAATTATTACTGTCATCGTCGCGCTGATGTAGTAATAGCCGGACGTCGCTGGCAGCAATTCGATCAGCGCGATAGCGTCCTGCCAGCAAAGGGATCAAATCCAGCTTCAACTCAAGCTGGCCAATCCGCAAAAAATCACCCGGCTCAAATCCCTTAGGCTGACCAATCGCTAAATCTCGTAGACGGAGTTGCGGACGCAGTCCGAGCCGTAAATGCACCTTGCCATCAATACGCATCTCACGACCAACCTGCTTGCTGAGCAGGCGCGAAAGCGTAGCGCGCTGCGTATCGATGTCTATATCCACACCCACCACCGCCAGGCCAACCACTAGCAAGACCGGCACCAGCAGGATCAGCGTGCCAACACTCAGCCAGCGCGACCAGCGAGCAGGATACTTGGCGTTAAGATTTAATTCGGGCTTCATGCAGCCACAAGGATAACCGCTCGGCGGCTGGGCGGGCGCACCACAAACATTCCTGGGCCTACGACAAGGTGCCCCCAACAAGGCCGGCGACATGTTGATAGAACCACTAACAACGCGCCATCAACACGAGTACCCCTCGGTGGGTGCCCAGGCTAGGCGGATGCGCTGGCTAGGCGGGGGCGCCGCAGGCAGTACTGGACGTACGACAAGGCGCTCCCAACAACGCCAGCGACATGTTGATGGCGCGTTTATGGATTTTTGGAGATTTTTTCGCTCGCACCGACTTGTACCGTCACCGTCTTCGATTCAACATTGCCATTACCGTCCGTTAGCGTGATCTTGATCTTGATAACAGAATTTGGCGGGGTGTCTTCGCTGACACGCAGCTTGATGCCCTGAATTGCCTTATCGTAATCAGACACGGTAGCATCGCCGCTCATCACCACCTTACCGGTTTGATTATCGACTTTAGCAGTAACGCCACTATCTGGAATTTCAATGGTTGCACCGGGAGAAAGTCCATCGATAATTTCGAAGGATGCAGCAGACAGCTTGGCACCCTCAGCCGCTTTGGCATCCAACGCAATCACCTTGCCAACTGGGATCAGTTGTCTATTTTCCTGGGCTAACGGCGCATTACTGACCTTGATCACGCCATCGCTCGCACCCACGTTCTGCTCGGTCGCACTAAGCGTAATTGCCGCTCCGCGCACCTGAGTTGCAGCGACCGATTTTGGCGCTGCTACAGCCGCACCATTACCCATGCCTGACATACTCTCGACGCGGGCCTGAGCCATCGGCACCACGGACGGCCTCGGATCTGGCGTAAGTATCATGCCACCCAGCGCCATCTGCAGCTTGCCCGGCTCGAGCACAATCGACCCACCTTTGGCTTTTGCTTCCAGCATGCCAGTCGCGTTAATGTTGCCAAGTTTAAGTTTGCCGACGGCGTCTTCCAGTTTGATGGCTGCGCCGTCTGCAGTGATAACGCCCACGAAATCATTATTGGCATTCGCGAGCATGATCGCCGCTGCTACGCCATTATTCCGCGCCCTCAGGTCTACATTCGCTTGCGCAACAAGCTTTGTATCGATTGCCTGTGTAATCGGGCCACCCGTTGTCTCAAGCTTCAGGTTTCCTCGTGCCGCAACCTCACCCAGTTGGAGTGCAGAGGCTGCACGCACGGTGACCACATTACCGGCCAAGGCGACTGGACCAGCGAATACATTATTCGCGGCATCGAGTACCACATCGCCATTCGATGAATCGAATGATGCAGCACCGCCGATATTGAGTGCGGCAACCTGCACGATACCCGCAGTCCCTGCGGCCTCCAACTCACCTGCAACGTTAACATCGCCTAGTGTCAACACTGCATCACTCGAAACTACGGCCGATTGAGAAGCGAGCAAACGATCAATCTG
>CAZLJL010000296.1:0-2272 GCA_964559785.1 uncultured Bifidobacterium sp. | reverse complement strand
GGTCTTCGAAGCAGCGTACGACGTTAACGATCGCATCGGTTTCGCGTATGTGCGCCAGAAACTGGTTACCCAAGCCTTCACCTTTGGAGGCGCCCGCCACCAGCCCGGCAATATCTACAAACTCGACCGTCGCTGCGAGGATACGCTCGGGTTTGACGATAGCGGCCAACTGCGCCAAGCGCGGGTCAGGTACCTCGACAATGCCGACGTTCGGCTCAATCGTGCAGAAAGGATAGTTTTCGGCAGGGATGCCGGCTTTGGTTAGCGCATTGAAGAGCGTGGACTTGCCAACATTGGGCAGTCCGACGATGCCGCATTTGAGACTCATGGGATTCCTTGCTGTTACGCTCGCCGGCGCACTGCCGCCAGGGCGCATATCGATCAGACACTGCCTGAAAAGCCAGCAATTATAACCCTCGCTGTCGGCGTCTCTGTCCAATGGGAGAAGCTGTTTATCATGGCGCACTTGTAAACCGATGAGAGTTCGCTGTGAAAAGAATCTTCGATAGTGTGGTCGCCCTTGTTTTGCTGATCATTCTGCTGCCCTTCGCGCTGGTGGTTGCGGTTGTGATTCGGCTGGAGTCACCGGGGCCTGTGTTGGTGAGTGCCCATCGTGTGGGACGTCATGGGCGCTTGTTGAAGCTACGCGAGTTTCGGGCGGCGGTGGTCGAGGCTGGATCGATGGAAACCATCGGCGGCTGCGAGGGCGAGCAGCCAACCCGCGTGGGGACTTTTTTACGTCGGCATGGCATAGAGCGCTGGCCTTGGCTGATCACCGTCTTGAAAGGTGATTTGTCGATCGTCGGGCCACGTGCGGAGTTGCCGCGTTATGTGGGTTGCTACCCGAGTGAGGTGCGCAAGAAAGTACTGTCGGTGAAGCCAGGTTTGATTGACTTGTCGTCGCTGGAGATGCGTGAGGAGCAGCGTTTATTGCAGGGCTTGGAAGGGGACGCCTTGGAGGAGGCGTATGTGGATCGGGTATTGCCGATCAGGCTGGCGCATGCACAGCGCTATATCGATACAAGAAGCTTGCGTACGGATGGATTAATTTTGCTGAAGTCGCTGTTTCGGTAAGTTAAGCCTTGTGTGGTTATGCGAGAAAAAATCGGTAAATAGCCGCCTACCGGCGGCTATGATTTTACCGACTGATTTAAAAAGCACAGAATCAGGCACTGTGAATCAGGAACTGCGACTTGTCGCGCCCGGCCATCCATTTCGGTGGTTTACCCCGACCGCTCCAAGTTTCACCGGTCGCATTATTGCGGTACTTGGGTGCGACCGGACGCCGGATTGCTTTTACCGCTTTGCGTTTGGTGCTGCCACTGAAGCCAAGGTCGTGCGGTGATAGCCCATATTCACGCATCTTGGCGAGAATTTCAGTAATCGCATTCGCCAATTCGGTTTTGCGTGCCATTTCGGCCTCTTGCTGCAGTCTTTCGATCTGGCTCTGAAGTTCTTTGTAAGTCGTCATGAAATTCCTCGATCAAAAAGGTTTCTGAAGGTGAAAAGTCCCAGCGATTTGAGGCTATCACCGGCTGTCGGATTGTAAACAAACTATTAGCAAAAAGATATTAATCGACTAATTATTGATGTCGATAATCTGTTTGCACGATTCAGCTGACCTAAATTCGAACGAGTTAACGCAGAGAAACAATCATCATTTGATATTGGCCATTAATCGGCAGCGATGATCGGTACGCTGAATCTTGCGTGTTTTCCGACGACGCATTTTTCCATCGCGCAGAACTCTTGCTATTGATCTTTATTCAAAACGCATGACGTGGAATGTCTTCCGCGTTGGTTTTATGGTGATGCCGCTTAAGTAGCGGTGTGCAGCGTGTGCATGGCCTGCTCGGGTTTACCCTCACAAAGCAGCGGAATGATGTCGAGGGATTTATCAATGGCGCGCTCGATCGGCACCAGCTCTTCTGCGCGCGGTCGGTGTAATACAAAATCAACCACCGGTTGTTGCAGATTCAGTGAGCGCGGGTGCCCGATGCCGATCCGTAATCGCCAATAGTCCTGGGTTCCGAGTGCGGCGCTGATGTCTTTCAGGCCATTATGGCCGCCAGAAGAACCGCCTATCTTCAGTTTCGCGATGCCGGGTGCGAGATCAAGTTCGTCATGTACCACCAAAATCTCTGCCGGCAAAATACGATAAAACCGCGCCAGCGCACCCACGGCCTGCCCTGAGCGGTTCATGAAAGTGTGTGGTTCAAGTAGCCAGACATCGCGCCCGGCGACAGGAACTTTGGCGACCAGACCGTGAAAG
>CAZLJL010000295.1:0-2273 GCA_964559785.1 uncultured Bifidobacterium sp. | reverse complement strand
CGGCCAGTGCAGCGCCCAACGGACAGATATAGCGGCAGTAGCCGCGATACACCAGCACACTTAGCGACAGTAGCGCAATCGCCCACACCAGATACGGCCAGTCGCGCACGAAATACAAGCTGATAGCGGTTTTAAACGGTTCAACCTCAATCGCAAGCTCCGTTGTATTCGGCGCGACCCATAGCGAGGCAATCACCGCAGCCAGTACGCCATACTTCACCCACTTCAGTCGACGATCAACGCTCACTCGCAAACGCCGTGGTTTGATGCCAATACGCCGCGTGACGAGACTAATCAATTCTTGCAGTGCACCGAAGGGGCACAACCATCCGCAAAACGTGCCGCGGCCCCAAACAAGCAAAGTGAAGCCTACGAAGATCCAGAGAATTACCGTCATCGGATCCACTAGCAAGAAACTCAGATCATTCCCCGTGGTCAGCGCATCGAGTGAAGCGGTAATGTTGACGATACTTAGCTGGCCTTGCGCATACCAACCGATAAAGCCCACGGTGAACAGCAGATAGCCAACGCGGAATCCCCGCAGTCGGCGATTGCTCGCCGCCGTGGTGCGTTGCCGAATCAGCGCAATACTCAGTACTACGAGCCCGCTCAGCAATATCGCAATATCGACTGCTCTGCGCTCCCAGGCCTCGACCCATGGCGCCTCCAGCCCACGTGATAATGCGGCGCGCCAACCATGAAAGACATACGGCAACTCAAACTCGGTATAGGCCACTTGATTCGGAAAAGTACCGAAGCGCCGACCCAACCGAAAACGCAGCTCGAAAGACTGATCGGGGTTAAGCGGCGTTGCGCTATCCACAATCAGCACATGCGCGCGGGCACCCGTTGGATAACCCGGGAAGGCCATGCCCTTGTCATAGGCAATCGAGCGCAGATTAATCTGTTTACCGTCCTGTTTCAGAATGAAAGGCAAGCTATCGTCGATGCGCTGGCTTTCGTACATCATGTTGTGTAGCGGTCCGCTCTCAACCACGACGATGGCCTGACTATCGCGCATATTCGCGACAAGCAAACGCCAACCCTCCTCGCCCAGCAAGTTACGACCGATGGATGGCAAGCTCGCTAGTGCGACGTGAAACTGCAGCGCGACTTCATCCGGCTTGGCGGCGGCTGTTTTATCAGCACCTGCGGCACGCGTTCCAGTAAAGGCTTTCTCGATTTGTCCACGCGTCAGCGTCATCGGCTCGACCATACGCCGAGACAGTAGCTGATCCCAATTGAGCGGTCGGATTTCCTGTTTCAGTAAATCGCCACGTGTGAGTGATACGGCGTTACCCTCGCCTAGTATGTTCCCCTTGCTGGCGGCATCAAGGTGGGCACGCGCTACCGAAGCAGCGGATTGCATGATGGTGCGGTCCATCGCCTTTACCGTCACCGTACCCGCTTGCACACCGTGAAAGGTTGCGCGCTTTTCATCGAACGAGGTACGCGCCCGAAAATCCAGAATATGGGTTTCGTGTCGAACCGTGATACCCACGTACTGATTGGCAAAGTCTGTCAGTTTCGCGATACCCGCTTCCGAGCGAAACAAGGGCTCACGGTGATCGATCAAGCGGGAGAGTAGAAATTTACCCTCGGTGTCAATCGCCACAAAAATATTGATCGGCTTGCCACCGTAGCCACGCACTGGCTCAAAGTCGATTGACTCAAATGCATAGCCAACCAGTTTTGGCTTTTCATTTTCAGCGACCGGATCACGCGAGAACAAAGGCCAGACCGGTACGCTGGGATTGATTTCACCAACTTGGTACTGGTTCGAAAGATAATTCTCGACGTCAGTCTTTTTAAGCGTGACCGCCATCGCCGCTGTCGGCAGCAGAAGTGCGACCAAACACCACCGGATCAACCGGAGCCCCCAATGTCCCATCTGTCTCTATCGTTCTTGTTTTTTGGTTTTCGGACCGCAACTGAATATCTACACAAAAATACTTTCAGCTACGGCGGCGCGCCATAGATTGGCGCACTCATTATGAGCTCCATGGTAAGCGCAAGCTTGAGCAATTACCCTAGATGCCCAAGTGAACTCGAGGGTTAAATCCTACACAAGCGTTATGCTTTTTGCACCATGCTATGAGCTTCAATATTCGCGTGGTTTTGCAAGCCCATCGCCCCACAGCACTCAAGAGCGATGCAGGCAATGCAAGGGTAATTTTTGTCGTAGAATGAAATCATCCTGAATCAGGTAATTGGTTCTTCTGACGTGTAGTCTCTGAATGCAAAACGTGTCGCAAACTCTGTTCGATAAATAC
>CAZLJL010000294.1:0-2295 GCA_964559785.1 uncultured Bifidobacterium sp. | reverse complement strand
ACAATCACCGTAATCATGCGATCCATCACCAGCTTGCGCTGAAACGCTGCACGCACATCTGCCACGCTAATCTTGGCCACAATGTCTGGCCAAGTGTCGAGATAATCCAGCGGCAAACCGTAAAACCCGATATTGGCGATCTGATCGAGAATCTTGCGGTTGTTATCAATGCGCAGCGCAAAACCACCAATCAGATTGTCTTTGGCAGCGCGTAACTCTTCTTCCGTGGGACCGGTACGAACATAGGCGCCGATCGTATCGCGTACGACTTTCAATGCATCTTCTGCCTGATCCTTACGCGTTTGCAGACCCGCCATATACGGACCCGGCTGCGCCATGGGGTTGAAGTAGCTGTACGCGCTATAGGCTAGTCCACGCTTCTCACGCACCTCGCGTGTCAGACGCGATACAAAGCCACCACCGCCCAAGATGTAGTTACCAACGGACAGCGCATAAAAATCAGGATCGCTGCGCGCCAATGTTGGCATGCCAAACAAAATATGGGCTTGCGAAGCAGGATGGGCAATACGCTGCTCGGCATCCGCAGGAACCACTACCGCAGGTAATTCAGGCAGGGGCGCGCCTTGCGGCAAGCGACGCGTTACTTCCTTGGCGATGGCATCTGCTTCAGCGCGTGTGATATCACCAATCATGGCGATAACAGCGCGATTCGCGACGTAATGCTCGCGATGGAAACGCATCAAGTCGTCGCGCGTAGCAGCCTGAATAGATTCAACCGTTGCCTCGGCACCATACGGATGATCGCCATAATTCAATCGCCAAAACGCTTTACTCGCGATCGACTCGGGGCGCGTCATGGATTCGCGAATCGACGCTAGCGTACGACCCTTATCGCGCTCAAATAAATCTTGCGGAAAACTCGGGTGCGCCAACAAGCGTGCGAGCAGTCGTATCGACTGTTCTCGCTCTGCGAGCGATGACAGCGTACGGATCGACACGCTGCCACGGTCGGCACTGACGCCACCACTACGCTGTGCGGCCACATCGGCAATGGCATCGGAAATACTCGCCTCGGACATGGCGGGCTCGACGCTGCCATCAGGCAAAGTAGCCTTGGCGATACCACGCGCCAGCATGCCGTTGGTCAGCGAGGCAAGCCCTGCCTTGTTGGCGGGATCGCGCCGGCTCCCCGCATCAAAATCGAGATTCACATCCAGCATGGGAATCGTGTGGTTCTCGACGAAATACACACGCGCGCCGTTATCCAGCACCCAATGCTGAATCTTCAGCGCAGCATGAGTGAAGCTGCTGCAAGTAACGAGTACGAGGAAAATGAATTTTTTCAGCATGATGGCGTCCTCAATGACGTAAGCCCGGCACCTCAGGGGCACGCTCGGGTTGCGCTGCCAGCGGCAATGGCGTGAGTGTGGCCACCGTCAGCTGATCATCGCTGAAATATTTCTGCGCGACTGCTTGCACCTGCTGCGGTGTGATCGACGACAGCCGCTCGATCATGCGGTCAATCTGTTTGTACGAGATACCCGAGAGTTCGACCGAACCGATTTCCATCGCTTGCCCGAATACTGAATCACGCTTATAGATTTGTCCTGCAATCACTTGCGCCTTGACGCGCTTTAACTCGTCAGCAGAGACGCCTTCTTTCGCAATCCGTACCAGCTCTGCTCGCAAGGCCGCTTCGAGTTTTTCAACAGTACTGTCTTTAGTCGGTGCGCCCGCCAGCATAAACAGCACAGGACCACGCGCGATGCCGTCATAGCCCGCATCGACCGAGTTCGCAATACGGTCCGTGCGCACCAGCTTGGCCGGTAAACGTGCATTGTCATAGCCATCCAATACCGCAGCGAGTAGCTCGAGTGCGTAAGGATCCTCATCTTTTTCCACGTCGAGCAAGCGTGGCACCTTGTACGCCATCATCAGAAACGGATTCTCTGCGGGGGCCTTCACATTGACACGCCGGATACCGGTTTGCAGCGGCTCTTGTTGCGGCTTGGTCTTGGGCAAGGTCTTGGGTGGGATAACCCCAAAATATTTTTCTGCCAGCTTCAGCACTTGCTGCGGGTCGACATCTCCCGCAATCACCACCACTGCATTGTTCGGCGCATACCAACGCTGGTACCACGCCAATGCATCCGCCGCCGTCATGTTTTGTAAATCGTCCATCCAACCCACTACCGGGTGACGGTAGGGGCTGGCCACGAAGGCCGTGGCGTACAGTGCTTCACGCAAAAGTGACAAGGGCTTGTCTTCCGTGCGCAGGCGCCGCTCTTCCATCACCACGCGAATCTCTTTGCTGAACTCTGCCGGATCCATGGT
>CAZLJL010000293.1:0-2296 GCA_964559785.1 uncultured Bifidobacterium sp. | reverse complement strand
CTTCCTCGCGAGAAGCCCGTTTACGCTCATGCTCTTTCAGGTAGCGCTTGCGCAGACGAATACTTTTCGGCGTGATCTCAACCAGCTCATCATCATCGATAAACTCGACCGCATACTCAAGCGTAAGGTCGATCGGTGGCACCAAACGGACCGCTTCATCCGTACCTGACGCACGCACGTTGGTGAGTTGTTTACCCTTGATCGGATTGACGACGAGATCATTGTCGCGCGAATGGATGCCGATGATCATGCCTTCGTACACCGGGTCGTTGTGGCTGACGAACATACGACCGCGATCCTGCAGCTTCCACAATGCGTAAGCAACCGCCGCACCATCGTCTTGGGAGATCAGTACGCCGTTACGGCGACCGGCTAACTCACCCTTGGTATCGGCCGGCGCATAAACATCAAACACGTGACTCATGAGACCGGTACCGCGGGTAAGCGTCATGAACTCACCCTGGAAACCAATCAGACCACGCGCAGGCATGCGATATTCAAGTCGCACCCGACCCTTGCCATCTGGCTGCATGTCCTGTAACTCGCCACGACGACGCCCGAGTTCTTCCATTACGCCGCCCTGATGTACTTCCTCGACATCGACCGTGAGGTTCTCGAAGGGCTCGTGGCGTACGCCATCGACCATTTTGAACACCACACGTGGACGTGACACCGCAAGTTCATAGCCCTCGCGACGCATGTTCTCGAGAAGAATGGTCAGATGCAGTTCACCACGACCCGATACTTCAAAAATCGTGTCGTCATCGGTCGGTGCAACACGCAGCGCGACATTCGCTTTCAGCTCGCGCTCGAGTCGCTCGCGCAACTGGCGGCTGGTGACGAACTTACCTTCGCGGCCCGCCAGCGGCGAGGTGTTCACCATGAAATTCATTGTGAGTGTTGGCTCATCCACGGTCAGCATCGGCAAGGCGTCTGGCGTGTCAACCGCACACACGGTTGAACCGATACCGATGTCTTCGATACCGTTGATCAGTACGATGTCACCGGCCATCGCCTCTGACACGATCTCGCGCTCCAGGCCCTTGAACTTCAGCACCTGATTGATTCGTCCCTTGATCGGCGTTGAATCCGGCCCATTAAGTATCAGCACATCCTGTAGGGCCTTCACGCGGCCACGGCTGATACGACCGATACCGATCTTGCCAACATACGACGAATAATCGAGCGATGAAATTTGTAACTGCAACGGACCGTCGAAGTCGTCATCGCGCACCGGCACGTGCTTCAAGATGGCATCGAACAGCGGCTTCATGTCGCCTTCACGCACTTCAGAATCCAAGCTGGCGTAACCATTCAGCGCCGAGGCGAACACCACCGGGAAGTCGAGCTGCTCTTCGGTCGCACCCAGCTTGTCAAACAATTCGAAGGTCGCATTAATCACCCATTCCGGACGTGCGCCCGGGCGGTCGATCTTGTTCACAACCACGATCGGCTTCAGGCCAAGCGCGAGCGCTTTGCGAGTCACGAAGCGGGTCTGAGGCATTGGGCCTTCAACCGCATCTACAAGCAGAAGTACCGAATCCACCATCGACAACACGCGCTCAACCTCACCGCCAAAGTCGGCGTGGCCGGGGGTGTCGACGATATTGACGTGGGTACCTTCGTATTCAACCGCGCAGTTTTTCGCGAGAATAGTGATGCCGCGCTCTTTCTCAAGGTCGTTCGAGTCCATCACGCGGGTGTCGACCTGCTGATTTTCACGGAAGGTGCCGGACTGTCGCAGCAGTTGGTCCACCAGCGTGGTTTTGCCGTGATCGACGTGGGCAATAATGGCGATGTTGCGCAGGGCGCGTTGAGTCGTGGTCATGGGTGGGCAGCGTGATAAACAGCGATTAGGAAACCCGCGATTTTAACATGCCAGGCACGCCAGACTCTGAAAACTCCTTGAAATTTCAATGGCTTGCAATATCGGCCAGTAAACGCTCAGGCGCCAGCACGGTGCCGTCGGAAAGCTGCGCCGTACCGAGCAGACTGTGCGGTGCTTGGTAGACACGAACCCGACCCGATTCGCAGGGTGGGACGAGGCCAGCGCGGTCGAGCGCGATCCGCTGCCCCTGCCGAAATCGGCTCGCCAAAGCATCGTCCAATACGATTGCCGGGAAACTTGATAGCAAGCTGTCAACCGGTTGCAGGCAGCTGTTTCGGTCAGCGGCGGGATGCTCAGCAAGCTGATCGAGGGTCAACGCGCTTGAAACATTCAGCGCGCCGATCACTGTCCGGCGCAGCGCGGACAGGTGTGCGCCACAACCCAATGCAGCACCAATATCCTCTCCCA
>CAZLJL010000292.1:0-2313 GCA_964559785.1 uncultured Bifidobacterium sp. | reverse complement strand
CGTTATACAGAGCGCGCAGACAATCGCGCTTGCGCGATTGCGGCGCAGGCTAACGTGAGCAAAGCGAACGTTAAGGGCGGAAAGCCCGGCCGAAGCCAAAATACAGCCGGCGGTGTTTGCTGCGCGCTTTCATTGACAGGTGATGCAACATGCTAAGCCGCACAGCTGATCATTTATTCTGGATGGCCCGTTATACAGAGCGCGCAGAAAACACCGCGCGCATGCTCGATGTAAATATCCAGACACAGTTACTGCCGCAATCATTGGAGGCAGCGGAACAAAGCTGGCGCGCCGTGCTCGGTATTTCTGAGCTGTTACCTGCATTCGATGCCAAATACGGCATTCTTAGCCGCAAGGATGTGCTGGACTTCATGGTGTGCGATCCGACGAACCCGTCATCGATTGTCTCTTGCCTGAGCAGCGCCCGGGAGAACGCACGCGCCGTGCGCGGCACATTAACCACCGAGGTATGGGAAACCCAGAACACCACCTGGTTGGAGATGGCAAGTCTGCTTCGCGATGGCATCCTCGCGCGTGATCCATCCGAATTTTTCGAGTGGGTCAAGCACCGCTCGCATTTATCACGTGGCGTCACCATCGGCACCATGCTGAAGGACGAGGCGTTTTATTTCATCCGTCTGGGTACCTTCCTCGAACGCTGCGATAACACAGCACGACTACTCGACGTGAAGTTCCACGGCGCTGATGGTGAACAACTCACTGCCAGCGACATGGATTATTACCACTGGGCTGCGGTACTGCGCTCAGTGTCAGCCTTCGAGACTTATCGCAAGACTTATCGCGATGTAATTACACCCGAGCGGGTAGCGGAATTATTGATACTAAGAGGTGAGATGCCACGCTCATTGATGGCTTGCATGACGGAAGTCGTGAATAATCTTTCACAGGTTCACAATGACGTCTCGCGTGAGACCGAGCGTTTTGCTGGCCGACTGCATGCTGGTCTTCGTTTCAATAGTATTGACGACATTATGCGACGCGGGCTGCATGACTATCTCACCGAATTTCTCGAGCAGGTCTACGAGCTGGGCAACCGGGTCAGCCGTGACTTTCTGGTACCCTTGGCTGCATGAGTTCCATCACGCTGTCGATACATCACCAGACGGTGTATCGCTACGGATCACCCGCGGTGTATTCGATACAGCGTCTGCATATGACGCCCAGAGCCGAGCCCTTGCAGCGCACCTTGGATTGGACCATCACCACACCCGGCAAGCGACGTCAGACCCACGATGCTTTCGGTAATGCCAGCGATATCGTGACGCTCTCAACACCCCACAACGAAGTGCGGATCACCGCAGTGGGCAATGTTGAAATACAAGCGCCAAACGAAGGACGCATCACTGAAACGATGCAGCTACCGATACCCGTTTATACCGTACCCACGCGCCTGACCGAGCCGACAGCAGCGGTACGCGATTTTGCTGCAGCGTATTTGTCCGCCGCCAAGGCCAGTACGGCCCAAGTACTTGAGCTTGCTGCAGCAATTCGCGAGGCCGTCGGCTACCAGTCGGGCGCGACCATGACGTCGAGCAGCGCCGATGACGCACTTCGTCTTGGGCTAGGCGTTTGCCAAGACCATGCACACTTGTTTATCGCCTGCTGCCATAGTGTCAGCCTACCGGTGCGTTATGTCTCGGGCTATATCTATCCCGGTGAAGTCGAGCACAGCGCTAGCCATGCCTGGGTAGATGTCTGGGTTGAAGCGTCTGATTACAGCGGTTGGGTGAGTATCGATGTCACGCACGCTTGCCTGCAGACGGCTGATTACTGTCGGCTCGCCGTTGGCAGAGATTATGAGTCGGTGGCACCGGTACGCGGTATGCGGCGAGGTGGTGGTGATGAACAGATGACCGTGCAGGTCGATGTGGCATTGAGAAAGTGAGTATTTGAAATGACCTATTGCGTAGCAATGCGATTGAATGCGGGGCTGGTGTTCTTGTCGGACTCGCGCACCAATGCTGGCGTCGATCATATCGGGACGTTTCGCAAGCTATCGGTGTTTGAAAATCCCGGCGATCGAATGATGGTGCTGATGACGGCAGGTAATTTATCGATTTCACAGTCGATTCGGCAGACGGTAGCGGAGTATTTGTCGTCCGACGGCACCAGCATCTGGAGCGCTTCATCGATGTATGAAGCGGCGCAGATTGTCGGTGATGCTATCCGTACCGTGCATAAGCGTGATGCGAAGTCGCTGGAGCAATTTGGCATCGACTTCAATGTCAGTATGATTTTTGGTGGGCAAATAAAAGGCGAGCGCTGCCGGCTTTTCCAGATGTATGCGGCAGG
>CAZLJL010000291.1:0-2315 GCA_964559785.1 uncultured Bifidobacterium sp. | reverse complement strand
CGGTTGATCATGTCCTTAATGCGATCAAAGACGCGCACCAGCCCCTGCGCATCGACTGAGCCGACATCCCCCGAGCGCCAGTAGCCTTCGGCAAATCCGTTGGCGGTTGCTACCGGATTATCCCAATAACCCGGTACCACCATCGGACCACCGATCCACAACTCACCCGATTCACCCAAGGCGACTGGCTCACCGTTTTCATTCATCACCCGGACATCTGCGCACGGCGCGGCAATCCCAACACTATCGTGATGAATTGCCGATAAGCCCAGCGGCATGATGGTGCTCGGGGAGCTAGTCTCGGTCGAGCCATAGCAATTCACCAAAGTTAAGCCGGGCAATGCCTTGCCGAGTGCTTGTACAGTCGGTACTGGCATGGGCGAACCACCATAACCACCCACACGCCAGGCACTCAGATCGGCCGTAAAAAAATTGGGCTGCAATAAGCACAGCTGATACATGGCGGGCACCATCACGCCGTAGCTGATTTTTTCATGCGCAAGCAAGTCTACAAACGCTGCTGCCTTGAACTCCGGCACGACCACTAACGCGCCACCGACATGCACCATCAAGGCGATTAAAGCGACCAAACCCGTGACATGGCTGGCGGGTACCGCTAATGCAGCGCGATCTTGATGTCCCAACTTGAGCGTTACCGCAAAATGAATTACTGAGTGCGCGATGTTGAAATGCGTGAGCATCGCGCCCTTGGGGTTACCGGTGGTTCCGGAGGTATACAAAATACAAGCGCAATCTTCTTCATTGACCTTGGCAGGTGCAATAGCGGTGCCCGACAGGGCGTCCAAGCTAATGTGATCAGTCGCGCCATGAATACCCATGACATCAGCATCAGAAATATAAATATGCAGACGCAGGTCAGGCGCAGCGTCTCTATCTGGCAAGCGCGGTAGCAAGGCCTCATCGAAAACAATCGCAGCCGCACCACACTGTTGCAAAATATAGGCAAGCCCTGGGCCTTGCTCGCGCGTGCCCACCGGCACAGCAATAGCGCCGATTTTTTGTAGTGCGAACAGAACCGAGATAAATTCCAGCCGATTACCGATGAACATCACCACCCGCTCGCCGGAGCGTATTCCGTGCTTGGCAAAGCCTGCAGCGATTCGATCAACCTCGGCGTTCAATTGGCGATAGCTCCACCGCTGATCACCGCAAGCCAGCGCCTCGCTGTCAGGATAGCGAGCGACTGCATGCTCAAGCATGGCGTACAACGAGGGCGGCCGATCCACAAAACATCGCAGCACTCGGTCACCGAAGTGTGTTTCGGTACGCATTGCGGGTAAGCTAATGTGCTGCTGCCAGTCAATCATGCGATATCGGGGAATCGGCGCTACTGAGGTATCAATGAGAATCAGGTGGCAGCAAGCTGCACACCACGCTCAATCCTGATCTCGGCATCCAGCAAGCTGCGCGAGTGGTTGAGATCCGATTGGGCAATCAATACTGAGAGCTCAGTTCCGCGCAGCGATGCAATCACTTCCGACAAGCGCGCTGACAAGGCGGGCGCTACCCCTTCAAACGGCTCATCCAACAAGAGAAGCCGCGTGCCTATGGTCAGCGCACGCGCGAGTGCAACCAGCTTCTGCTGACCACCCGAAAGCAACAGCGCACGTCGATCACGCATCTCATACAACTCCGGCAGCACCTTGTAGACAAAAGCCAGGCGGGAGGTCGTATCGGCCACACCGGTAGCCCACAGTGGCACCAGTATATTTTCTTCAACGCTCAGCTCGGGTACCAATCCCCTATCTTCTGGCATGTAGCCAATACCAGCACTCGCGCGCATATGCGGCGGTAAGCCCGATAAATCATGGCCGTCAAAGTAGATAGTGCCACTACCGATTGGCAGGTGGCCCATGATCGCGCGTAGCGTAGTCGTCTTACCCGCACCGTTACGACCGATCAGGCCAATCATCTGCCCCTTCTCAAGCGATAGCGACAAGCCACGCAGTACTTGCGCTGACTGAATCGAGACATGCAGACGATCAATTTCAAGCATGATCATTCACCGAGATCATTTCGCCGGTCACATAACGCTTCACATCGGGCATCGCAAGCGCTTGCTCAGGTTTATCATCTGCGATCACGCGACCACTATAAAACGCAATCACCCGCTCACTGTAGCGAGCGACGATATCCATATCATGCTCAACAAACAGTACGGTGGTACGGCTCCCCTCCAATGCGCGCATCACCGTATCCATCATCGGAAATTTTTCATCAGCAGATACGCCCGAGGTTGGCTCATCAAGCAGCAGTACCATAGGCTGTCGGGTCAGTGCCATCGCAATATCGAG
>CAZLJL010000290.1:0-2329 GCA_964559785.1 uncultured Bifidobacterium sp. | reverse complement strand
CCCGCCGCGAAGAAAGTCGCAGCGAAAAAGGTGGTTGCAAAAAAAGCGGTCGCAAAAAAGGCCGCCTAAATCCCTCGTTGCCGGCGCTTGCGTTCGCGCGTCAACGATTCACGAACAGCTGAATCATTCAGCGCGGATATCTTTCTACCCTCATGCGCCAAGCGACTGAATCTACGCGCCTAACGACGGTGCTGCTGGCCAGCGGCATCATCTTGTCGTTGGCCATGGGCGTTCGTCATGGATTTGGGTTTTGGCTGCAACCCGTGTCGCAGCATCATGATTGGGCACGCGATACGTTTTCTTTAGCGATGGCGCTACAAAATCTGATGTGGGGTGTGTTCGGGCCGGTGGCGGGTATGGCGGCGGATCGCTTTGGCGCACCCCGTGTCGTGTTGCTCGGTGCTTTGCTCTACATGGGCGGGCTACTGGCGATGGCCATTTCAGTTCAGCCTTTAGTCTTCGCGATCGGGTCTGGTGTTCTCATCGGGGCAGGGCTGTCATGCACCGCATTTGGCGCCTTGTCGGGAGTGGTCGGTCGCACCGCACCGTTGGCTCGGCGCTCGTGGGCTTTTGGCGTGCTTGGCGCAGCCGGTTCGTTCGGACAATTTGCCATGGTGCCCGTGGAGCAGCTGTTGATTTCAGGTGCTGGCTGGCAAGGCGCGCTGTATTGCTTGGCTGCGGCAGTCGTGGTGCTGATGATTCCACTGTCGTTCATGCTGCATGAGCCGCCCGAGTCGCCAAGCCCTGGTACGGCATCCCAAAGTATTTCAGAAGCGGTGCGTGAGGCATTCTCACATCGACCGTTTCGATTACTGGTGGCTGGCTATTTTGTTTGCGGTTTCCAGGTAGTGTTTATTGGAGTGCATCTGCCTTCGTATTTGAAAGATCGCGGCGTAGTCGACCCGCAGGTGGCGGTTGTGGCGCTTGCTTTGATTGGTTTATTCAACATCTTTGGGTCCTTCATGGCAGGCGAACTCGGCGGCAGGCTACCGAAGCCACGTTTGCTGGCCGCCATTTACCTGGTGCGTGCGCTCATCATTACTGTCTTCGTGTTCTCGCCCTTATCACCGACATCGGTGTATTTGTTCGCGGCTTCCATGGGGCTATTGTGGTTATCGACGGTGCCGCTTACTAATGGCGTGATTGCCGGCATGTTTGGTGTACGCCACTTGTCGATGTTGTCGGGCTTTGTTTTCTTCTCGCACCAGTTGGGTAGTTTCTCGGGTGTCTGGCTCGGCGGTTACCTTTACACGGTGCAAGGCAGCTATGACACTGTGTGGATGATCACGATTGCGCTCGGTCTAGCCGCTTGTGCCCTCAACCTGCCGATCAACGAGGCGCCCGTGACACGCTCACCCCAGACCGCATGAAGCCCCGTTTACGCTCGAGCTTGCTGGGCCTGATCGCGACGGCCTTGGCGGCACTGGCTTTCGTCAGTTACCTGCGTCCAGGCTTCGTCGTCACCGTTGCGAATCAATTGTGGCTCTGCTTCTGAGCCAAGCGCCGGTAAAATGCGGTTGTGAACCTGACTCTTTCCGAACTCGAACAAGCGATCAACTATTGGCGCCGCATGCGGCCTTCCCAAGGGGAAGAGCGCGCGCTGTCCGCCGAGGTCAACGCGCTTGCTGATGTCTATGCGCTGATGATCTTCCATCGCGCGGCAACCTTATCGCTCGATGATCTGGCGCCGAGTGCCCGGGAACTGATCGAGGCTTGGCGGCGAGCACGCGAGGGCAACGTCGCCTAAAGCGGGTTGAGTCCGCCTTATCTTCCGCCAATTCGTATCTACTTCGCTCTATTTGCGTCGATCTGTTCGGATCTGCGCTTATTCCTGCAGATTTTGATCTCATGACCGTGATTTCACATCGCTGGCTGCTCCGATTGCTACGCGTCGCCTGCCCAGTGAGGTTGACGTCACCCCCCAGAAATTCGGATGCATTTTTGATGCGGCGCACAAAAATTACTTGACTTCCCGCGGTTCGGCCTTAAAATCCGTTTTGTTGCGGCGCACAAACGCTGCTTAACTCACCGAATTCCAGGAGAATCGCATGCTCGCAAATCAAGAACATCTCAGCAAAGTCGCCAAGAACTCGATCGACGCACAGTTAAAGGCAATGCACGAACTCGCCAATCAGGCCCTGCACAGCGTCACGGAACTGGTTGAGCTGAATATTGCAACCGCCAAAGAATCACTGTCGCAGACCTCGGCCGCTGCGGCGCAGATGCTGGCGGCAAAAGACGCACAGGCACTGATCGACGCTACGTCGGCTCAGGCACAACCCGGCGCGGAAAAAGCGCTGACCTACGCACGCCACATGGCTTCCATCAT
>CAZLJL010000289.1:0-2332 GCA_964559785.1 uncultured Bifidobacterium sp. | reverse complement strand
CCGCAGCGAGGGGCTATTAAACTCGGCAGCACACGCGAGTGTCAAGAAATTTGCCTGAGACTGTCAGAGTTGCATCCGTTTCGTTATCAGGATGAGCATCTCTTTCGCTCAAATGCAAAAAAATCCATCCTTGGCGCAAAGAAAAAGCGCTCCGAAGAGCGCTTTTCTGTGGTAAGCGCGAATGATTTTTAGTGCTTCACCACGCGTGGTTCAGCTTGCTTCTCTGTTGCTGTGGTCGAACTTTCTGCGCTGACTTCTTCCTCCGGAATTGGCACTGGTTTACGCTCAAGTGCGATGTCAAGCACCTTGTCAATCCAACGAACTGACACGATCTCCAAAGCATTTTTTACGTTGGCCGGAATTTCGGCGAGATCTTTGACGTTTTGTTCGGGTATCAAAACAGTTTTGATACCGCCGCGCATCGCCGCCAATAGTTTTTCTTTCAAACCACCGATCGGCAACACCTCACCACGCAGAGTGATCTCACCTGTCATGGCAACGTCCGCACGTACCGGAATCCCCGTGAACACGGATACCAGCGCCGTCGTCATCGCAATGCCTGCTGATGGACCATCCTTAGGCGTCGCACCCTCTGGCACGTGGATGTGGATGTCGGTCTTGTCGAAGACATCATTCGGGATACCCAAGATGCGCGCGCGACTACGAACCACTGTACGTGCAGCTTCGATCGATTCTTTCATCACATCGCCAAGCGTACCCGTACGAATCGTGTTGCCCTTACCCGGCATGGTCATCGCTTCGATGGTCAGCAAATCACCACCGACCTCCGTCCAAGCCAAGCCAACGACCTGACCAATCTGATTTTCTTTCTCGGCTACGCCAAAGTCATAGCGACGAACGCCAAGGAATTTGTCGAGGTTGCGGCTGCTGACCGAGATTTTCTTTTCGCCGCCTTTCAGCAGCAACATCTTCACGACCTTGCGGCAGATTTTCGAGATCTCACGATCAAGCGAACGCACACCGGCTTCACGCGTGTAGTAGCGAATAATGTCGCGAATTGCCGGTTCCGCGATCACGATCTCATTTTCTTTTAAGCCATTGTTCTTAACCTGTTTGGGCAACAGATAGCGCTTGGCAATATTCAGCTTCTCATCCTCGGTGTAACCCGCGAGACGAATCACCTCCATTCGATCCAACAAGGCAGGAGGAATATTGAAACTGTTCGACGTCGCGACAAACATCACATCGGACAGATCGAAATCCACCTCGACGTAATGATCGCTAAAGGTATGGTTCTGCTCGGGGTCTAATACCTCCAGCAAAGCAGACGATGGATCACCACGAAAATCTTGGCCGAGCTTATCGATTTCATCGAGCAGGAACAACGGGTTACGCACACCAGACTTGGTCAGACTTTGCAAAATCTTGCCTGGCATGGAACCAATATAGGTACGGCGATGACCGCGGATCTCGGCCTCGTCACGTACACCACCCAAGGCCATGCGCACGAACTTGCGGTTAGTGGCTCGCGCAATTGACTGACCCAGCGAGGTTTTACCCACACCCGGCGGGCCCACGAAGCACAAAATCGGCGCCTTCACCTTCTCAACACGCTGTTGAACCGCGAGGTATTCAAGAATGCGTTCCTTGATCTTGTCGAGACCGTAGTGATCATCTTCCAGCACTTTCTCGGCATGCGCGAGGTCATTGTTGACCTTGGATTTCTTGCGCCACGGAAGACCGATCAGAATATCGATGTAGTTACGCACTACGGTCGCCTCAGCCGACATGGGTGACATCAGCTTCAGTTTTTTCAACTCGCTTTGTGCTTTCTCGCGCGCCTCTTTCGGCATCTTGGCAGCGATGATTTTCTTGTCGAGTTCTTCGAGATCCGCGCCCTCTTCACCCTCGCCAAGCTCTTTCTGGATCGCCTTGACTTGTTCGTTTAGGTAGTACTCGCGCTGCGATTTTTCCATCTGACGCTTGACGCGACCACGGATACGCTTCTCGACTTGCAGAATATCCAGCTCGGCCTCTAGCTGCCCGAGCAGATGCTCATGCCGCTTGGAGACGTTGAAAATTTCCAGAATTTTTTGCTTTTGTTCCAGCTTCAGCGGCAAGTGCGCCGCGATCGTATCGGCCAGACGACCGGCATCATCAATACCCGCCAGCGATGTCAGAATCTCCGGTGGGATTTTTTTGTTCAACTTCACGTATTGATCGAACTGCTGGACGATCGCGCGCCGCATGGCCTCGACCTCGGCATCGTCTCCCGACTCAGACTCAACCGGCGACAAGTCAGCCATGAAGTGAGTTTCAGTCTCGCTGATATGGTGAATCCGGGCGCGCTGGGCACCCTCGACCAGCACCT
>CAZLJL010000288.1:0-2333 GCA_964559785.1 uncultured Bifidobacterium sp. | reverse complement strand
CCCTCTACCTGATGGCATCGGTATCGGCAGGTTGGAAGTCGCTCGCGATTTTCGTTGCGTCCTTCTGTGTCATCGCATCCATGTATGGTGGTGGCTTCGCGACCATTCCCGCTTACCTGGCCGACATGTTTGGCACGCAGTTTGTCGGTGCGATTCATGGTCGTCTGCTGACCGCTTGGTCAACCGCTGGCATTTTGGGCCCGGTGGTCGTCAACTACATGCATGACATCCGTCTGGAGCAAAAGGTGCCGTTCGATCAGATTTACGAACCTATCTTCTATGTACTGGCTGCGATGCTGGTGGTAGGTTTGTTAGCCAACCTGATGGTGCGTCCAGTCGCTGATCGGTACTTCATGTCGGCTGAAGAACTGGCCCATGAAAAGCAACTGGCGCATGAGAAGTCGGTGAAAGACACCCTGCAGGGCGAAGGTCAAGCGACCAAGAGCAATCCGGCGATCGCTTGGGTGGCATGGCTTGCGGTGGGCATACCGCTGGCCTACGGTATTTCTGTCACGCTGCAGAAATCCGCAGTCCTGTTCAAATAAGTCTTCGCGCTCCACACGAAACGGCCGCCCCAAGGGCGGCCGTTTTACCAAGGGGATACGAACCCTCAAGCACAATGCGCATTGCGCAGCAATGCTCGGCAGGGGTGTCGACGACAGTACTTGACGCAGGGCGAGGGCGCGTCCAACAACGGCACGGCCATTTTGTTTTAGACTTGCGCCTCCTTGAAGGAGACGTCATGAGCCTGACCCCAGAATCTATCCGCGACACGCTATCAGGCGTGATCGACCCCAATACCGGCAAAGACTTCATCGCCAGCAAATCTGCAAAAAATATAAAAATCGACGGCGGAAAGATTTCGCTTGAGATCGAGTTAGGCTATCCCGCAAAGACACAGATCGATGCAATCAAGCAGCTGATTGATACTGCATTGCGCGCCATGCCCGGCGTGACCGAGGTGCATGTCAACGTGAGCGTGAAGATCGTCGCGCACGCGGTGCAGCGCGGTGTCAAGTTGATGGATAACGTAAGAAATATCATCGCTGTCGCGAGCGGCAAGGGTGGGGTAGGCAAGTCCACCACGGCCGTCAATTTAGCGCTGGCCCTGGCCGCGGAGGGCGCAAGCGTGGGTCTGCTAGATGCGGACATCTACGGCCCCTCACAGCCGACCATGATGGGCGTTTCGGGCAAGCCCGAGAGCCATGATGGCAAAACTATGGAGCCCTTGGAAAACTACGGCGTCCAAGTAGCGTCGATCGGTTTCATGATCGACCCGGACCAGCCCATGGTGTGGCGTGGTCCGATCGTGACGCAAGCCCTGCAGCAATTGCTGGAGCAAACCAACTGGCGAGATCTGGATTACCTCGTGGTGGATATGCCACCAGGAACGGGTGATGTGCAGCTCACCTTATCGCAAAAAGTCCCCGTCACCGGCGCGATTATTGTCACCACGCCGCAAGACATCGCCCTGTTGGATGCGCGCAAGGGATTGCGGATGTTTGAGAAGGTGGGTATCCCTATCCTGGGTGTGGTTGAGAACATGAGCGTGCATGTCTGCAGTAACTGCGGCCATACCGAGTCGATTTTTGGTCATGGCGGCGGCGAGAAAATGTGCGCCGATTTCGGCGTTGATTTCCTCGGCGCCTTGCCACTCGACCTGAGCATTCGCGAGCAAGCCGATGCCGGACGACCCAGTGTGGTGGCCGACCCTACCGGTCCAATCGCGCAGTTGTATGGTCAGATCGCGCGCAAGATCGCGGTTAAGGTGGCGGAGAAAGCCAAAGATATGAGTTTGAAGTTTCCGAGTATCGTGATCAAGAACGATTGACCGCGAATGCTCGTAGCCATGGCTCAAGATGCTGAATGTCGAAAGTCCCTGATTCGAACATTTGCATCATCTCTGCATAGATTTGCATTGGTGAACGCTGTAAACGCCAGCCGTTGATTCTTAGGAATGTATCGGCGGCGGCGAATGCGATGCGTTTGTTGCCATCGATAAAAGGGTGGTTGATGGCAAGGCTCTCCATCAACGCTGCAGCTTCCGCCACAATATCTTCGTAGTAGCCGGTTTGCGGACGGAACAATGCAGCCTCTAAAGCGCCAGGGTCACGCACGCCGGCGGTACCGCCAAAACGCTGAATCAGTACCGAGTGCATGCCCAGCAGGTCGGCTGCGGTCAAGAAATCATTTGCCAATGCTTACTTCGCCAATTCCGTGTACAGGGCGTCAAATTCCTCTAGGCTGGCGGCGAACGCTGACACGACGTGTCGGCGCGGACGTTCCTTTTTCTGACGATCGATGTAGTCGCGTAGTGCCTCATCCAACACTGC
>CAZLJL010000287.1:0-2352 GCA_964559785.1 uncultured Bifidobacterium sp. | reverse complement strand
CTTAGTTTCGGAGGAAATCATGAAGAATTTTGCTTTTGCACTCGGTTTAACAGCGGTTTTATTGCCAACCACCTCATTCGCTGAAACCAAAAATTTCGAAGGTTTTTCAGCTGGGTTGAATCTCAATATGCTTTCCGCTGGAATTGACTATACCGAAGATGGAAGTAGGACTTTTCTCGGGGGTAAGCAAGCGATATCAGCCGGACTGGATGCAGCTTACGGTTTCAATTTGAGTGATTCTGGAGTTTTGACCGTTGGGTTGGAGGCTGACGTCACCTCACCAGAAATTTGGAACTCAACAGACGGCGCATCTTCGGCAAAGCAAAAGAACAGGTATGGAATTTATATTGCCCCTGGTGCCCTGATAAACAAGGACACGATGGTTTATGGAAAAGTCGGGTACAACTCAATGAAGGGTGAGTTGGAGTCTAATGGTGCCCGAACATCAGATCGATTCACGGGTGTTGGATACGGCTTTGGCATCAAAACAATGATCTCCACACAAGCCTTCCTTAAAGTCGAAGTTAATCGCTATTCATTCGGAAGTGAAGTGTTGGATGGCACGACATCAAAGCCAGGTGGTACGTCTGGCGTTCTGGGAATTGGTGCTTCGTTCTAATTTCGCACTAAATCAACTGCCGAGAGTAATACAGGGTGGGGCTGATCATCCAATAGTTCGATGATTGCTCCCACCCCTTTTTCATCTGTGGCTAGATTTTTAGCCTCTCGATGTAAGCGACAGCTCTGTAGTTCACAGTCTTGATTTTCCTGTCATTGCTGATCAGCGTATATCTGCTGGTCTTTGATACCGTCAATTTCAGTGAGCTTCGCCTAAATCCAAGCCCGCATCAGTTGGGCGTCGGCTCCGTAGCTTTCCAGCTTAAGCATAAGCTCATCGGTCGGTTCTGTTACCGTCTCGAACCCGAACTGCTGCCAGAACTTTTGAGAGTTTTGAATCGCCACGAGGCAGGCGCGTGATAGACCGCTGCGTTTCGCGGCATTGATTGAAGCACTTACCAGTGCCTTGGCGATACCCTTTCCACGCCCCGCGCTCGCGACGGCTAGATCATGGATGTAGATCGTATCTGCACTTGCCGACACCTCGAACGTTGGGGCGTTTAGCGCAGGTAGATGAGGGTAAAGAATAGGTGCCGCGATAACATATCCCAGCATGCCTTCGCTGGATTCAGCGATCAGGCAAGTATTGGGCGAAGCCAAAATCTTTGCTTGAAGTGATTCGGATGATTCAGGCTCGATCTCTGTGTAGCAGTAGTCCTGAATTCGCAGGACATCCGCCATATAGTCGCTTTTCAATAGCTTAAGTTGGATCATGAGAGCTCATATATTTGAGCTGGCTTGGTTTTTTGCCTTCTCGAGCCTGAAAACATCTGACTCAACAATCCCCCTCACGAGAGGTCGCGCGATATTGACGGAACCTTATTTTTCGATTGAAGAGTAACGCAACCGTTGTTGGCTCAGACGGGGCTAGTAGCGATTGCTATTACCTTGAACGATCGTGCCAGTTCCTTGAACTTTGCCGTCTTTCACCCATTTGACGCTATTACCCTTGATGGTGGCGCGCCAGCAATCTTTGGGCTGACCTTCATAGACCCAGCACATTTGATCGCCCTCGATCGTCCATTTCGCTTGATAGTCCTTGCTTCGCACGGTGCCATCTTTGGCATAGAACTCGGTGTATCGACCGGCTCCATCCATTGATCCCTGTACCGTATTACCTGTTATCGCATTTTTAAGTTGCTGGCCGGACGCAAGCGGCGTTTGTTCTGCGGCCGACACTAGGCCAGCGAGACTGATTAGCAATACAAGAATAAAATGTTTCATGATTTACCCTCTTAGATTTAGCTTGTCCGCTCATAATACAGAAAATAGCAGGGCGTAGACCCGGTATTCTTGTATTCAAGAGAATTTAAACCGCCATTTATAAAATTCCCTTGCAGATTATCCGGCTACTGTCAGCCCTATGCCGCTATAGGGCTTACCCTATGCTTGTTGCAATAAATGCTCGTTTTTAATTGTCATTATTTAGGAATCCACTAATGTCTCGTTCCACCGCCCGAACCCACCCTGACAGTCTGGTTGGTTTCAAAACACCAATCCCGCGCTTTGCCGTAAAAGATCTGGTTGTTCCGGAGGCTATACCCTCGGACGAACGTGAGTGGGTACCTCAGGCCCCTAATGTCTGGTTCAGGCCGCTGATTCTGAACGTCACACAGGGATATTTTGTGAATATCTTGCGGGTAAGAAAAAGTGGCGTTCTATCACGTCATCGTCATGATGGCCCGGTGCATGCCTTTGTTCTCAAAGGCCGCTGGTACTACCTGGAGCACGACT
>CAZLJL010000286.1:0-2377 GCA_964559785.1 uncultured Bifidobacterium sp. | reverse complement strand
GCCACTAACAACGCTAGCGGCGTTTTGTTAAAGGCGCCTCAGAATGGAGGGTGCGGATGCTCTGTCCTGACGAGATACATGCTGATCATGCTGGCAATGGCACAGATGGTCCAGAAAAAGAAAAAACCGATCGTGTAGGCAGCAATTGGCGGCAGTTCAATATGACCACCCACCAGCATCAGATCCGCTGGATCAAATACCGAGAAGAACAAGCCCTCGGCCAGGATGGCAGATAGAAACGATGGCCACAGCACGGTCATTGCAAGTTTGAGCATTGCTTCGTCTCCTTCTACCCCATGCCAATCATGGTTGGCTTTGTCGTTGACCGGGGCTTGTCATTCAGGCTGCGCGATATGGTTCAGCGGCTGAATATGGATGGATCTTTGTTCGGGCCACGACCAGTTACCGTGTAGTCGCCAATCCCGTCCGGTGTCTTCCATCTGTACTTGCCAATGCGCACGCTCCAGCAGCGGTAGGGCCACGCTAAACATACCAGAGCGGCTTAGCTGCACCGAGAAACGAAGGTCCTTGGCCGGTACGGTTGGATGAACCAGCAGCAACTTAACCGCACGTACATTTGGTGCACCCGCCAGTTGTCCAGACAGCACACCACCCGCCGCGTCATAGCTTACGGATGCCGATAGACCTAACGCAGCGGCGGCCTGATCCCGGCGCAAGTCTTGATTGATCGCTTTGCCCTGCTTGTAATAGTCATCGACCACCAAGGCATCGGCACCCGAGAAAGAAATCCACATCGTGATGAATCCTGCCACCAGCACGGCAGCGGGACCAGCCATTAACAACCAGGGCCAACGATGGCGATACCACGCTTGCGCTTCTTCCTTACCAATGGTTTCAGATTGCATTGTCTTCATCCTCAGCGCGGCACAAAAAACACGGCCTGTTCTTTGACATTCACTTCAGGCTTATCCACCGTGGTCAACGTGAAGTAAATCTTGTTGGAACCCTTATCGCCCTGGCCATTATCCGTTCGGACCGACACCGGCACCGCACGCGACTCGGTACTGGCCAGCGCGACCTCATCCGAGCCTTGAATACGGATACTCGGTATACCCTCGACGGTCAGCCTGTAACGATGCGGTGCCTCATCCGTGTTCATGATCTGCAGGCGATAAACATTTTCAATCATGCCCTCCTCGACTTCACGCCCGAGGGCACCTCGATCGCGGATGACATCCATCTTCAAAGGCGTGCGGGTGATTAGCGTGCTAAAGAACACCACAACAATCGTTAGCAAGATCGTGCTGTAGATGAGCACCCGTGGCCGCAGCGCATGCCGCAGGATCTGGGCCGACGACCAGCGATACGTCATCGCGTGATCCGTCCAGTAGCGCACCAGGCCGCGCGGCGCGCCAATCTTGTCCATCACCAGGTTGCATGCGTCGATGCAGGCACCGCAGCCGATGCATTCGTATTGCAGTCCGTTGCGGATATCGATACCGGTCGGGCAAACTTGCACACACATTGAGCAATCAATACAAGCACCTAATGTCTGGGTGGCTGCAGCATCCGATTTACTGCGCGCGCCGCGCGGTTCGCCGCGCTCCTTGTCGTAAGTGATGATCAGCGAGTCCTTGTCAAACATCGCGCTCTGGAAGCGCGCATAAGGACACATGTACTTACAGACCTGTTCACGCATCCAGCCTGCGTTGCCATATGTCGCAAAACCATAGAACAAGACCCAGAACCATTCCCAAGGTCCTAACGAGAATGTCACGACTCCTTGCGACAGTATTCGAATCGGGGTGAAGTAGCCGACGAAGGTATAGCCGGTCCAGAGCGCAAAAGAAATCCACACCACATGCTTGGTCGTTTTGCGAGCAAACTTTGTCGCCGACATTGGCAGTCGGTCAAGACGCATACGGGCACTGCGATCACCTTCGATCTTGCGCTCGAACCACATGAAGATTTCGGTGTACACCGTTTGCGGACAGGCGAAGCCGCACCAGACCCGACCAAAAATTGCCGTGAATAGAAACAGCGAGTAAGCACAGATAATCAGCAGTGCGGCCAGATAGATGAAATCTTGTGGCCAAAGTACGATGCCAAAGATATAGAATTTTCGAGCTGCCAGATCAAACAGCACTGCTTGACGGTCATTCCACTGCAGCCAGGGGAGACCATAAAAAACAAGCTGCGTCAGCCACACAAAAAGCCAGCGAAGGCTGGCGTATCTACCCTGAATCTCACGCGGATAAATCTCCTGCCGCGCCTGATACATGTGGATGACTGCGACGTCTGATGACTGATTGTCCATCAGTTATTCCAAAATCGGAAAAAATCGGTATTTTTTGCAAGGCTGTGATTCATTCAAATTCCGTCACTCCGGCGAAGGCCGGAGTCCAGTAAGGTCACC
>CAZLJL010000285.1:0-2377 GCA_964559785.1 uncultured Bifidobacterium sp. | reverse complement strand
GTTCTATCTCGGTCCAGCGCGCGGCGTGTGCAGACTGCACATCGGCGAGTGGGCTAACGCGGGCCGGGGTGTTCATGCGGTCTCCTTCTGGCGCAGGTTCTCGGGATCAAAGAACGGTGTCGCGCAGACTTCAGCGCTGACCATGCTGCCATCGCTTAGGCGAATCTGGAAGCGAGTACCGACATCGCACATCTGCGGTGGCAAGAACGCCAGGCCAATGTGATGGCCGAGATTCGGACTCCAGTAGCAGCTGGTCACACGACCGACGATCTCGCCATTTTGAATAATCAGGTGGCACTCGCTTGGCACTGCACCGGTATGCGTTGCAGGCAGTTGAAAGCCCGCCAGCTTGCGCTTGAGCGGCAGCTCGCGCACGATTTTCAGTGAGCGCTGACCGATGAAGAAGGGCTTATCCATCTTCACCGCCCACTCCATCGAGACTTCAAATGGATGCGTCAGCCCATCGGTGTCCTGACTGACGATCAGATGACCTTTTTCCAGTCGCAGCAAACGCTGTGCCTCAACCCCAAACGGGCCAATGCCATAGGGCTTGCCGGCTTCCATCAGTGCATCCCACAGCGTTGCACCATATTCGGCGGGCACATGAATCTCATAGCCCCACTCACCGACGAAACCGACTCGCATGATGCGTGCAGGGATACCTGCGATGATTCCTTGGCGAACCGCGAGGTAAGGGAAAGCCGCTGACGACAGATCAACATCACACAGCGGACCAAGCACCGCACGTGAATCCGGGCCGGCCAGGTTGACTGAAGCATAGGATCCGGTGAGATTGATGATGCCGCATTGCAGACCCCACTCCGCATTCAGGCGCGACATTTCGCGGTATACGTTAGCAGCACCCGAGGTGGTAGTGGTGAAGTAGTAAACATTTTGTTCGAGATGCGCGATCACGCCCTCGTCGGTGACTACGCCCGATTCATCGCACATGATCGCGTAGCGCGTGCCACCGACCTTCAGCAGATCAATGCGTGCGGTGTATACACGGTTCAAGAACTCGGCAGCTTGCGGACCACGTACCTCGATTTTGCCGAGCGTACCCACATCAATCAGCGCGACCTTGCTGCGCACACGACGCACTTCGTCGTGAATGCAGTCAGTGCGTGATTTACCTGCTTGCGCGTAATACTCGGGTCTTTCCCACACGCCAGCCGGCATGAACACGGCACCCCAGCTTGCGTGGCGACCGTGCAATGGGCTGTGTCTTTGCGGATGAAAACCACGACCAGCCAGGTGCGACATCGGCACCGGGTGGAAAAACGGTCGTGCTGTGGTGGTGCCCACTTGCTCAGGTGACTTGCCAAGCAGGCGCGCCAGAATGCGTAGCGCGGTCATGTTCGAATGCTTGCCCTGACTCGGGCCCATGCCAACGGTCGAGTAGCGCTTCAGCAGCTCGATATTGTCGTAACCTTCCTGCACCGCATTCGCAAAATCCTTCAGCTGCAAATCTTCATCGAAGTCGACGAAGTTTTTAGCTTGTGCATGCTCGACCACAGGCCACGGATAACTTGGAACGCTGTCGTCAGTTGGTACTGCCGGTATGGTCAGCGGCACACCGAGCGCGAATGAGGCGGCCGAAGTACCGGCGCGTGCGCCATCAGCAATTCGCGCGTCAAAACCATATACGCCATTAACGCGTCCGCAGGCATACACGCCTTCGGGCAGGTTGGCGGGTACGAATTGCTGTGTGCGTTCGTCGAAGCGCATCTTGGCGCCGCTCTGGTACAGCAAGTTGGCGGCAGGTGCCCAGCCTGTACTCATTGCCACACCATCGCAATCAAAACGAAGCGCTGTCGCAGTATCGGCAACACCATTACGAATACGACATACCGTGACCGCGCCAAGTTCACCGCGATCATCCGCGTGTGCTTCATACACTCCGCTACCCAGCAGGCACTCGACGCCGCGCTCGCGCACCGCATTGACCGTCGCCGAGGCAGGTACGTTTTCACGCAAGTCGGCAATCGCCAGTACTTGTACACCAGCCGCCAGCAGGTCCAGCGCCAGCCGGTAGCCATCTTCATTTGCTGCAGTAATCACCACGCGTCGCGCTGGCTGCACCGCATAGCGGTAAATCAGACGCTGCATTGCCGAGCCAAGCATCACACCCGGTAAGTCGTTATTACGGAATACAGTTGGCTGCTCGTAGGCACCGCCGGCGACGATAGTCGCTTTAGCGCGCAACTTCACCATCTTGTCGGCATCGATTAGTGGTATCCACTGATCGGCATACCAGCCCGCTGCAGTGGTCGACTCGAGAATTCGAATCTGTGCATGCTGGCGTGCCCGCTGCAGCAATGCATGGGTCTGATCGCGCCGTGTGTTGTCAGCGCCAAGTTGATACATGCCCGATCCA
>CAZLJL010000284.1:0-2390 GCA_964559785.1 uncultured Bifidobacterium sp. | reverse complement strand
CGCAGGTACTGCTGGTGCTGAATGCATCGCCGTATCACATGCACAAGCAGCATTTGCGTATTGAGACCTTGCGCAAGACAGTTAGCCAGCAGCAAATGGGGTTGGTCTATTTGAATCTGGTGGGTGCGCAGGACGAGTTAGTGTTCGATGGTACCTCCTTCGTACTGGATGCAGAAGGACAGCTGCGTGCGCAGTTGAAGTCATTTGAAGAAGATTTTGCGCTCGTCACCTTTGATGATGGCCAACCGATAGCACAGCCGCTGCCCGAACCCTTGTCGCTCGAGGCGCAGGTGTATTCGGCATTGGTGCTCGGCGTGCGTGACTATGTCGGCAAGAATGGTTTCCCGGGTGCGATCATTGGTTTGTCGGGCGGCGTCGATTCTGCCTTGACCTTAGCGATCGCAGTGGATGCGCTCGGCAAAGACAAAGTACGCGCTGTCATGATGCCCTCGCCCTATACCGCGGAGATATCGTGGATAGATTCACGTGACATGGCGGCTCGGCTGGGCATACGTTACGATGAAATACCGATTGCCGACTGCTTCGAGGGGTTTCAACGATCACTGGCTCCCTTGTTCGTCGGTTTGCCAGAAGACACCACCGAAGAGAATTTGCAGGCGCGCATCCGCGGCACTTTGCTGATGGCCCTTTCCAACAAGACCGGCGCGATTGTGCTCACCACCGGCAACAAGAGCGAGATGGCCACTGGCTACTGCACCCTGTACGGGGATATGGCTGGTGGATATGCGGTGATCAAGGACATCGCAAAAACCTTGGTCTACCGGCTGTGTGATTATCGAAATGCTATTACTGAGGTGATCCCGCAGCGCATCCTTACCCGCGCGCCGTCGGCCGAGTTACGGCCGAATCAGCTTGATCAGGATTCGCTACCGCCCTATGAGGTATTGGATGGCATCCTGAAGCTTTACATGGAAGACGGCGAGGGCGTTGCGGAACTGCTGGCCGCAGGGTATCGTAAGGAAGATGTCGACCGAATCACCCGCCTGGTCAAGATCAATGAATATAAAAGGCGGCAGGCACCGGTCGGCCCGAGGATTACGCATCGTGCGTTTGGGCGTGACTGGCGTTATCCGATAACGTCGAAGTTCAGCGAATAAATTTTTTACTATTCCGTTTGCGAGAGGAGTTCCTGTGAAGCAGATCACCGCCGTCATCAAACCATTCAAACTCGACGAGGTGCGCGAGTCGCTGGCCGCGGTTGGCGTTAGCGGCCTGACCGTGACTGAAGTCAAAGGCTTCGGTCGGCAGAAAGGTCATACCGAGCTGTATCGTGGCGCCGAGTATGTGGTCGATTTCTTGCCGAAGGTGAAGGTAGAACTCGTTGTAGCCGATGACAGCGTTGAAAACGCGATCGAGGCAATTGTGAAAGCGGCGCGCACTGGCAAGATTGGTGATGGCAAAATCTTCGTGACCCCAGTTGAGCAGGTGGTACGCATACGAACCGGTGAGACAGGTTCTGACGCGGTGTGATTGTCTCTTAGGCGCTGTACTCGGCCTAAGCCAGTTTGCGAACAGGAATGCTGGATCCCGGCCTGCGCCGGGATGACAATTTAAGCTTCATGAGCTATTGAATTCGTCATTCCGGCGCAGGCCGGAATCCAGAGAGACTCAAACTATCTACATCAGCTATTGAATGTGTCATTCCGGCGCGGTCCGAAATCTAGAGTGACTCAAATCCGCGCACCTCAAGCTTTCAACAAAACCATCAGCGCGCCGGAGCCACCATCAGCTGCGCGCGCAGTACAAAAGGCGATCACTTCATCTTTTTGTACCAACCAATTTCTGACTTTACTTTTCAGTACCGGCTTTTTATCCATTGAGCCGAGACCTTTGCCGTGAATCACACGCACGCAGCGCACACCGCGTTTCACTGCATCCCGAATAAACTGGCTAATCGCCTCACGTGCCTGATCTACGCGCAGTCCGTGAAGATCGAGCTGATCTTGCGTGACCCAACCGCCGCTGCGTAACTTCTTCAGCACATCCGGGCCGACGCCGGGCCGAGCGTAGCTGAGCGCGTCATCAGTCTCGAGCAGTGTTTCGATACTGAACTCATCAGAGAGTGATTCTTTCATCACCGCCTCGTCATCGGCAATTCGCTGTTGGGCGATAGGTGCTGGTTTTGGAGGAGGGTGCAGTACGCGTGGTGCGGCATTCAGCGGTTTGACATCTCCCACGCTGTTACGAAATAGATTGGCTTCGCGTTCGCGCTGCTCGGCTAGCTCGCGCCGCTTACGCTCGGCTTGTGCATGAGCGGCAGCTTTTTCTTGCAAGCGTTGCTGCAAGGCCTTCAGTTCAGCAAGGTTTTTCATGCGAAGGCCTCCTTTGTCTACATGCCGCCTTCGTCTAGGTCGGTGGCTTGCTGCAAA
>CAZLJL010000283.1:0-2413 GCA_964559785.1 uncultured Bifidobacterium sp. | reverse complement strand
TGTGCACAGGCCTGCGGCCCGAGGACGCGGCACGGCTACGGGATGCGATCGAGTTTGTACGTGAGCCCTATGTTGGCAAGCAGGTGCCCACCGGCCAAGATGCGATGGATTTCTCGCGGGGGGTGGTCGCTGCGCTGTCCTCACTCAAGGCCGATGCAGATACGCGGATTGCCGGTATGTTGTTCGAGCTAGCTGCAATCGCTCCGGACAAGCTAGCGGATATTGAACCGCGCTTCGGTAAAGAAGTCGCGGATATGGTCACGGGTATTCGGCAGCTGATGCGGCTGCACGAGGGCATGTTCACGCGCAAGGACGCCGAGCGTTCCAAGAACAGTGCGGCCAGCCAGCTGGAGGCCTTGCGCAAGATGACGCTGGCGATGGCGAGTGATATGCGGGTAGTCTTGGTTCGATTGTGTTCGCGTCTTGCCACGCTGCGCCATTTTGCCGAGATCAAGAGCGAGAGCGAGTTCGCGCTGCGTTACGCGCGTGAGACGTTTGATTTGTACGCGCCACTCGCCAACCGATTAGGTATCTGGCAGCTCAAGTGGGAACTGGAAGATTTGTCGTTTCGGTTTTCTGAACCCGACAGCTACAAGCGCGTCGCCAAAATGTTGGAGGAGAAGCGAGTTGAACGCGAGCAGTTTGTCGAAGACGCGATTGCTCGCATGAGGTCAGAGCTGGCAGCAGCGGGTATTCGCGCCGAGGTCTATGGTCGACCTAAACACATCTACAGCATATGGAACAAGATGCAGGGCAAGGCGATTGATTTCTCGCGCCTGCATGACGTGCGGGCATTTCGGGTAATCGTTGATGACATAAAAACTTGCTACACCGTGTTGTCTATCGTGCACGACATATGGACACCGGTGGCTGAAGAATTCGATGACTATATTGCTCGGCCCAAGTCGAACGGCTATCAATCCCTGCACACGGTAGTGGAGGCAGATGACGGTCGCACGCTAGAAGTGCAGATTCGTACACAAGACATGCACCGTTTTGCCGAGTATGGCGTGGCGGCTCACTGGCGCTACAAGGAAGGTAGTGCGAATGTACTCGACGATTCCTATGATCAAAAAATCGCTTGGCTGAGACAGCTATTGAGTTGGAAAAGCGAGATCACCGACACCGTGGTGGGTCAGGAAGATAGTGAGCGGCAATGGGTCGAGCAGTTGAAGGCAGCCGCCATCAATGATCGTATCTATGTGCTGACGCCACAGGGTAGGTTGATTGAGTTGCCAATGGGCGCAACACCGATTGATTTTGCGTATCAGTTGCACAGCGATGTGGGACATCGTTGTCGCGGGGCTCGGGTGAATGGGGCTATGGTGCCACTCAATACGGCACTGAAAAATGGGCAAACGGTCGAGATCATCACCGCCAAAGGCGAAGCGGTAGCGATGGGTACTGCAGGACCATCGCGTGACTGGCTGTCTGATGGGTACACCGCCAGCTCTCGTACACGCTCAAAAATTCGTGCCTGGTTCAATGCCATCGAGCAGGCGCAGACGTTGGCACACGGCCGTGCGCTGCTGGAAAAGACACTGCAACGTGAGGGCAAGACCGCTGTCAATCTAGACGATCTGGCGCATCGTTTGGGTTTTGCCAAGCTGGAGGATCTATTGCTCGCAGTCGGCAACGACCGAATGAGTTTGCGGCTGATTGAGCAGGCTTTGCATGGTGATGCGCATGAGCGCGCAACGCTGGATGATGAGAGCCAACTGACACGCAAGAGCCGCGCATCAAGTGTGACGCAGGGTGGCAAAGCAGGCGTGCTGATTTTGGGTACTGAGGGTTTGCTGACCCAAATGGCTAGCTGCTGCAAACCGGCACCCCCCGATCCTATCGTTGGCTTTATCACGCGTGGCAAGGGCATCTCGATCCATCGCGCCAGTTGCAAGAACTTGTCGCAGATGGTGCTCCGTGCGCCGGAGCGCATGGTGCAAAGTAGTTGGGGGGATCTCGGCAGCGATACCGTGTATCCGGTGGATGTGTTCGTGCTGGCGCAGGATCGGCAAGGTCTACTGCGCGATATCTCGGATATTTTTCTGCGTGAAAAAATCAATGTGATTGGTGTATCGACCCGCAGCAGCAAGGGGCAGGCCTACATGTCGTTTACGGGCGAGATTTCGTCGACCGAGCAGTTGCAGCGCGCATTGAAAGTGATTACTGCAGTGAAGGGCGTGGCCGAGGTGAAGCGCGTTTAAGCCAGGCCCGGTTCGCTGGATATCAAATCACTAACCTATTCAATAAGCCTTATCCGGGGCATTGGGCAAATCACTAACCCACCGTGAATTCCCTCTTAACCAGCGCTTTTTGCGCTCACCCACACCCGCGAAATCTTGTCGTTCTTGGCGTTGGGATGCAAAGCTGGCTATAATCTCGGTTCTTTAGGCGCGTAGCTCAGCTGGTTAGA
>CAZLJL010000282.1:0-2436 GCA_964559785.1 uncultured Bifidobacterium sp. | reverse complement strand
GCTGGGGTATTGAGCAGATTCGCCTCAAGGTACAGCTGATGCCAACGCAGCCTGCACCACCACCGCCATCAGAGCCACGCGTGCTATCGAGCAGCGCGATCGCTTCGTTTGCGTCACTTGCGAGTCAGATCGAGGAAAGCCCGTTGCGAGACGCGCTGCAAAACCTGCTCAAGCACCAACGCAAAATCTGAATCAGACGGGGGCCCACTCTTGCTCGAGCTGAGTCGAGTAGGCGGCAGGTGCCGCTGCGGCAGAGGGAAATGTCGTGATTTCGTAGGCGTCGGCATCATCCAACAGCGCACGCAGCAGCTTGTTGTTCAGTCCATGGCCTGACTTGTGCGCGGTATAGCTAGCCAGCAGCGGGTGACCTGCCAAGTACAGATCGCCCATGGCGTCGAGGATCTTATGACGCACGAATTCATTGCGATAGCGCAGTCCACCGCTATTGAGAATACGAAACTCATCCATCACGATCGCGTTCTCGAGTGAACCGCCGCGCGCTAGTCCCATGCCGCGCAAGGTTTCAACATCCTGCATGAATCCAAAGGTACGCGCACGCGCGACTTCACTGATATACGAGGCGATATCCAGATCGACCTCCGCTGTCTGGCCAGTGCCATCAACGGCCGGATGATTGAACTCGATAAAAAACTTCAACCGAAAACCATGCCAAGGCTCTAGCCGCGCCCATTTTTCGTGTGCGCCCTCACCCTCACGTACCTCGATAGTTTTTTTCACACGAATGAAGCGCTTGGCGGCGCCAAGTTCGACACAACCTGCTTGCTGGAGCAAAAATACAAATGAGGCTGCCGAACCATCCATGATTGGAATTTCTTCGGCATTAAGATCGACCACCAGGTTATCGATGCCCAGACCGGCGCAAGCTGAGAGCAAATGCTCAACCGTCGACACCCGCACACCATCTTTTTCCAGGACAGAAGCCATACGCGTATCACCAATGCCGTTGGCATTGGCGGGCAGCTCAACCACTGGATCGATATCTACACGACGAAACAAGATGCCGTGATCAGGCCCTGCAGGGCGCAGGGTCAGGGTGACGCGCGTGCCACAGTGCAGACCAACGCCTGTGGTCGATACTGTGTCACGAATCGTACGCTGTTTGATCATCCTGATATCAGCAGCTGAAACTGCGCATTGAATTGAGCGTCATGGGCATGGCTCTTGAAGTCGTTCAAGCGCAGTCTCAACTGCCTGACGATCACAACTGACCGAGCAAGGTTTCTGCGTTCGACACCTCGAACTTGCCTGCCGCTTCGAGGTTGAGTTGCTTGACCACGCCATCTTTCACCAGCATCGAGTAGCGCTGCGAGCGAATACCCATGCCGAAGCCTTTCAAGTCGAATTCGAGGCCTAGTGCTTTAGTGAAGTCGCCGTTACCGTCTGCCATCATGCGTACGATGCCGGTCGAGTTTTGATCGCGACCCCAGGCACCCATCACAAACGCATCATTCACCGAGATGCACCAGATCTCATCGACGCCTTTGGCGTGCAGCTCGCTCGCGTGCTTGACATAGCCTGGCACATGCTGCGCTGAGCAAGTCGGCGTAAATGCGCCCGGCAGACCAAAGATGGCGATGGTCTTGCCTTTGACGAGCGTGGCGACATCAAAGGTGTTGGGGCCGAGTGTGCAGCCCTCAGTTTCGGTTTCGATGAATTCAGCGAGCTTGCCGTCTGGTAGACGATCTCCGATTTTGATACTCATGGTGGTCCTTTGGATAGTGGGAGGTTAAGTTGAACATGCTGGATCCCGGCCTCCGCCGGGATGACGTGATCGAAGGTCGGTGGCTCTTGAAAGTCATGCCTGCGCTGCTATCCAGCGTCTTGGGTTCCGATCCGTCCCCGCTTGACTAGCGGGCAGGCCAAAGTATGCCCTGCCCGCCAATTTCCTGCAGGCTCAAAACCGCCCTTAATCCGCCTGTCGGCGCAGGAATGCCGGAATGTCGTACGTCTCAGTGCCGTTACGCTCCATCGCCCGTACAGTCTCGGACGCATGTTCGCGCCGCCATACCGCTGGGGTGCGAATCGGCTCGAACGTCTGGTTCGCCCCGGGCACAGCATCCGACGCTGCAACCGCCGGCGTGGCGTCATAGGTGCCGGTACGAGCAACCGGTGTCGACACCAACTGTGGCCGACGCGCGCGACCCAGGCCGGTAGCAACTACTGTGACACGTACCTCATCACCCATAGCATCGTCATAGGCGATACCTTGGGCGATGGAAGCGTCAGGCGCCGCGAAGGCACGTACAGTTTCCATGACCTGCTTGATCTCTTTACCCTTCAGCGAGCGGCTCGCGGTCACGTTCACCAGCACACCACGCGCACCGGACAGATCAATACCATCCAGCAGCGGCGAAGCGACCGCCTGCTCGGCAGCGATACGCGCACGATCAAGACCAGAAGCCACCGCCGTACCCA
>CAZLJL010000281.1:0-2437 GCA_964559785.1 uncultured Bifidobacterium sp. | reverse complement strand
AGGCGATTGATCCTGCCAATGTCGCCGAGCGTGTAGATCGCAGCCACGGCATGATCCGTACTGAAATTCTATGCAAGGTCTGCGATGCGCATCTTGGTCATGTTTTTCCCGACGGACCGCCACCGACTGGTTTGCGGTACTGCATTAATTCAGCCGCATTGACGTTCACGCCCAACCCCTAAGCCGACTCTCCCATGAAACTGTTGTTCGACCTATTCCCGGTCATTCTATTTTTCGCGGTTTTCAAATTCGCTGGCGCGCAACCCGATGCAGCACAGGCCTTCGCGGCGCAGTACCTCATGTTTTTAGTGGCCGATGGCGAGATCACTGCCAAACAGGCACCGATTCTGCTCGCCACCGCAGTCGCCATTCTCGCCACCTTGGGCCAGGTGCTTTGGCTGCTGCTACGACGCCGTCATGTTGACACCATGCTGTGGGTATCGCTGGTGATTATTGTGGTGTTCGGCGGTGCAACGATTTACTTCCATGACGAGATGTTCATCAAGTGGAAGCCCACCGTCCTGTACTGGTGCTTTGCGCTGGCACTGTTGGGTGCGCAGCTAGTGATGCGCAAGAATCTGATTCGCTCACTCATGGGAAAGCAAATGACCCTGCCAGATCCAGTGTGGGACAAGCTCAATCTGGCCTGGAGTGCGTTTTTTGCGGCGATGGGCGCCTTGAATCTGTATATCGCCTTTAATTTTCCGCTGGAGTTGTGGGTCAATTTCAAGATGTTCGGCTTCATCGCACTAATGATTGCCTTTGTGATCGCACAAACTGTTTACCTTTCGCGCTATTTGAAAGAACCTGAATGAACCGCATTGAACGTATCCAAGCGCTGCTGCACTCGTCGCTAACCCCTGCTGAGTGTGTGGTGGACGATGAGTCGCATTTGCACGCAGGCCACGCCGGCGCGGCCTCGGGTGGCGGCCATTACCGGCTGCGGCTGGTCTCGGCCCACTTCGAGGGCTTGAGCAAAGTGGCAAGACACCGTCTGGTGTATGATGCGCTGCACGAGATGATGCAGCAGGAAATCCACGCTTTAGCGATGACCCTGCTCACTCCCGGCGAAGCAGCAAGCGGCTGAAGCCGACCGGCACAGCTCCTTTTCAACCACGCAAACCTACCCCAATGAAGAATATGAACACCTTACGGCTGCTAGCCGTTATCGCGTCTGCAGTTGTGCTTCCTGCGTCCGCGCAAAATCTTGCCATCGTTAACGGTAAATCCATCCCATCTTCGCGCGTTGAAGCCATGGTCAAGCAAATGGTGCAGCAGGGTCAGAAAGATTCGCCCGAGATGCGCTCGATGATCAAGGATGAGCTGATCAATCGCGAAATCCTCGCGCAAGAAGCCGATCGTCAAGGCGTGTCTGCGCGCCCTGAGATCAAGAACCAAGTGGACCTGGCAAGACAGTCCATCGTGATCCGTGCGCTGGCACAAGACTTCATCGCAAAGAATCCTGTCAAGGATGATGAGATGAAGGCCGAGTACGAAAAGTTCAAATCACAATCCCAAGGTAAAGAGTACCGCGCTCGCCATATTCTGGTTGAAAAAGAAGATGAAGCGAAAGCCATCATTACCAAGCTGAAAGGCGGTGGCAAGTTTGAAGAGCTTGCCTCCCAGTCGAAAGATACCGGCTCAGCCGCACAAGGCGGTGATTTGGGCTGGGCACCCGCCGATGCATTCGTCAAGCCGTTCTCCGATGCGATGGTTGCACTGAAAGCCGGTGAATACACTCAGGCACCGGTACAGACACAGTTCGGTTTTCACGTGATCAAACTCGAAGAATCGCGTGACGCTCAGCTGCCAAGCTTTGAAGAGGTCAAGCCGCAGATCGCCGAGTCGCTGCAACAGCGCAAGCTGCAGCAGTTCCAGCTCGATCTGAAGAAGAAGTCGAAAATCCAGTAATGGATTGAGTGCCAACAAAAAAACGCTCCTTCGGGAGCGTTTTTTATTAACTGCTGCCAACAGCGCCAGCGACCTAAATAGGCAAGCTATCAATTGGCCCAGCGGCGAGCGTTGCGGAACATCCTCATCCAAGGCCCATCTTCACCCCAACCATCTGGATGCCAAGAGTTAATCACGCTGCGGAATACCCGCTCCGGGTGCGGCATCATCACCGTAAACCGACCATCGGTCGTAGTCACAGAGGTAATGCCACCCGGTGAACCGTTGGGGTTGAGCGGATAGGTTTCGGTTGGCTGCCCACGGTTGTCGACAAAGCGCAGCGCGACCTGTACCGCTTGCTCATTGCCCGTGTGAGCGAAATTAGCGAAGCCCTCGCCATGCGACACGGCAATCGGTGCATGTGTACCGCGCATCTCTTTAAAGAAAATCGATGGCGAGTCCAACACCTCCACCATGGCGAAGCGTGCCTCGAATTGCTCGGATACATTGCGTGTGAACTTCGGCCAATGCTCCGCACCCGGGATGA
>CAZLJL010000280.1:0-2480 GCA_964559785.1 uncultured Bifidobacterium sp. | reverse complement strand
CAGGCTGCTCTTTCAATATCCGCGCATAGAGCGGCTGAAACTGAAACCACCCGGCGTAGGGCGAGCCAACAATGTCATAGCTCTGCTGTGCAGACGCAGGCGCTATTGTTTTCAACGGCTTGCCATGAGACGCCGCTTCGGCCAAAAGTTGAACCTGGCAGCTACGCTCCATGCAGATGTACCACCAGGCGGCTGCATCAACCGTTTGCCCCGCGGTCAGAATGCCGTGGTTTTGCAAGATCGCTGCTTTGTTTTCGCCCAGTGCACGGGCAATACGGACACCCTCATCCACATCGACCGCCACACCACCAAAATCGTCGTAGACCGCATGGTCGTTGTAAAAGGCACAGGCATCCTGTGTGATGCAGTCAAGCGGCCGACCCAAGGTCGACCATGCGCGGCCATAGGGCGAATGGGTATGCGCGGCAGCATTTACATCGGGCCGCATTGTGTGTACCGCAGAATGAATCGCAAACGCTGCACAATTCACCGGGTAGTCGCCCTCCACCACGCTGCCGTGGTGATCGACGCGAATCAAATTGGAGACTTTAATCTGACTGAAATGAACACCAAAAGGGTTCACCCAAAAGGTATCTGTGAACTCGGGGTCGCGCGCCGTAATATGTCCAGCCACGCCCTCATCGAAACCAAACCGCGAGAACAACCGAAAGGCACCTGCAAGTCGCTGCTTGCGGTGCAGTCGCTCTTCTTCGAGCGTGGCAAATACGGGAATAGTCGGTAATGGCCTAGATTCGCCATTACTCAATAGATGCTGGTTTAGCTGTATGGCAGACAGCTCGGCGTGGTCGTTCATCGTCTCCCCCATGGGCTGGGTAATATTATTGAATCGATAATTATCTGTATCGATCCCGATGACGAATCCTACCCCGACAGCTAGTCATGCGGAAAGACGAATTTCTCCGTTTTCCCGGTTCCGCAAAGGGCTTTTCAGAACAGGGCCATTGAGTCCTGCAACATGTGACGGTAATCGTCGGGGCTGGCAATGCGTGGGTTAGTTTTGTGCGAGTGATCCGCTAGCGCGCCATGAATGATGTGATCGAAATGATCGTGGGTTAGCCCAAGCGCGGCCAAGCCTGACGGCAGACCCAGCTGCTGATTGCGCTGAGTAATCGCCTGCGCAATAGCGTCGGCAGCGGCGACCGCATCCACCTGTGCGGGCAAACCCATGGCCTGTGCCATTCGCTCCATTCTGCGCTCACGTACGATGGATTCAGCTCGTGCATTGAACCGAACCACCGCTGGCAGGTAAATCGCATTCAGTGTGCCGTGATGCAGCGTGTGATCGACTGCACCGGTGGCGTGACTCAGCGAATGCACGCAGCCGAGGCCTTTTTGAAATGCCATAGCTCCTTGCATGGAGGCACTCATCATTTGCAAACGCGCTTCACGGTTGCCACCGTCGCGCGTCGCTATTTCAATATACGACCATGCACGAGCCAAGCCATCCAAGCCAATCCCATCAGCCGGCGGGTTGAACGCGGGTGCCATGAAGGTCTCCATGCAATGCGCAATCGCGTCCATACCGGTCGCCGCTGTCAGGAGCGGCGGCAAACCCAGCGTGAGATCCGGGTCGAGGATCGCCGCCTTCGGCACCAAATTCCACGAATGAAAACCGAGCTTTCGGCCATCATCGACAATCACAATCGCACCGCGTGCCACCTCACTGCCCGTACCCGCCGTCGTAGGAATTGCGATCAGTGGCAACACACGCTCGCTGATGCGGGGCGATCCACCTTCGATGGTGGCGTAGTGTGTCATCGGGCCTTCATGGGTCGCAACAATCGCGACCCCCTTGGCACAATCCATCGACGATCCGCCACCGAAGGCGATTAAGCCATCACACCGATGCTGCTTGACCAGTGCAGCGGCCTCACGCACGGCTGCTTCGGTCGGATTGGCCGGTGTGGCGTCATACACCGTGGTCGATTCCAGGTTCGCGCTGCCTAGTACATCCATCAACTTATCCAGCAAACCAGCCGCTCGAATACCAACATCGGTCACGATCAGTGGCCGGCGAATGCCCACACGCTCACACTCTGCAGGAAGGTGACTGAGTGCGCCGGATTCGATAGTTACATGAGTGAGATAGAAGATTTGGGGCATGGCTCTACTTGCTATTGGCATTGAATTGAGAGGTAAAAGCGATAGAGATTGTCAGGATCTGAAATCGTCATTGAGCTTCTGGGCACAGATCTCGAACAAGCTGCAGAGGCCACAAACTGATCATTCCTGGTACAACGCAGCTCACCGCTGCGTCGGCCGTATCGATTACTCCCCCGAACCACACAAGATACCCAACCCGTTCTAGTCCAGTTGGGAAACGCTTGCATATTCATTACTTTCTCATCTGAATCGCCATCGCCAAGTCTCGACAGGGAAACGGAGACGTTAATCAACCTGTTCATATCTGCTGAATCTCGCGCAGTACCGATGACGGTTGATATTTCCGATTGGGCCAT
>CAZLJL010000279.1:0-2481 GCA_964559785.1 uncultured Bifidobacterium sp. | reverse complement strand
ACAGCTAGCCGAACTGTTCAGTCGCTCACGTTGAACTACCGGTTGCGTGTTTTCGGTGCGAGCATGGTACCGCGGCAGCCATCGCTGCCGCAGCGGCAGGCATAGGCTTCTTTTAGTGCCTTCGTCATGCGCTGCTCAACCACCAAACCATAGTCGTAGCAGAGCTCCTCGCCGCGCTGTATGTCTCGCAGTGCGTGAATGTACACCCGTCCTTTTTCTTCTTGCGCCTCGCAATTCGGTTCGCACGAGTGATTTATCCAGCGCGCGTCATTACCGTTATCGCCACCATCGATCAGTCGGCCACTCTCCAGACTGAAGAAAAAGGTGTGGTGAGGGTTCTCAGGGTCAAGACCAAATCGCTGATCTGCCTGCTTTTCACTGATCCGTTTGCCGCAGTACTCAATGATCCGGGCCCCCTCAGGAATTTTACGCGTGGCGAATACGCCGTTACCATGGACTTTTGAAAGGCGAACCTTGTAGTGATCTTCTGTCAGCAAACCTTGTGCGACAGGGTTCGCAGGCCTCATAGGCATGCGTTGAGCTGCAAAAACAAGTGGGACATTGAGATCAAATTTTAGGATTGGAAGGCGCTCTGCAGCCAAGCATTCTAATAGGCGCAGACCAGACAAGGCGTGAATGATAGCGCGCCACTGCTTCAACCCACAAATCAGGCGAGACCACTTCGGTACAATTGACAATGCTGCGCGGTCATGCGCTGCCGCTTTGCTTTAAACGGACTCTTACATGCTGCGCGTCACTGACGTTGTATTGCCGCTGGACCACCCTGAGCACGCACTGCGCGATGCCGTGCTTAAGCGCTTGGGTGCGACGGAAGATGACCTACTTGGCTTACAGGTACATCGGCGTGGTGTCGACGCGCGCAAGAAATCCGCCATACAGTGGGTGTATACAGTCGACGTGACCCTGCGTGACGAACCAGCCGCGCTGGCGCGACGCCTGCCGAAGGTGATGACCACACCCGATATGGATTACCGATTTGTGGCGCGCGCGCCGGCCGGCTTATCGGAACGCCCGGTGGTGATTGGCTTCGGTCCATGTGGATTGTTCGCGGCCTTGATTTTGGCGCAGGCGGGCTTTCGTCCCATCATCATCGAACGCGGGAAAGTGGTGCGTGAGCGCACCAAGGACACGTTTGCGCTATGGCGTCAGCATCAGCTGAACCCAGAGTCGAACGTGCAATTCGGCGAGGGCGGCGCCGGGACTTTTTCCGATGGCAAGCTGTGGACCCAGGTTGGCGACCCCAAGCACTACGGGCGCAAGGTACTGGAAGAATTTGTCAAAGCCGATGCGCCCCCTGAAATTATGTATGTCAGCAAGCCACATATCGGTACTTTTCGGCTCGTCAAGATGATCGAGTTGATGCGCGCAGAAATTGTCGCGCTCGGTGGTGAGTTCAGGTTCGAGCATAAAGTCGATGGGCTCGATATCGTCGACGGCGAGTTACGCGCCGTGCATCTTTCCAATGGCGAACAGCTACGCACCCGTCACGCCATCCTCGCGATTGGACACAGCGCGCGCGACACTTTCCAGATGCTGCACGATGCGGGCGTCTTCATGGAAGCCAAACCGTTTTCGATAGGCTTTCGTATCGAGCATCCGCAGTCACTGATTGATCGTGCACGGCTCGGCAAGTTTGCCGGTCATGCCATGTTGGGTGCTGCTGATTACAAGCTGGTACATCACGCGAGCAATGGTCGATCGGTCTACAGTTTTTGTATGTGCCCTGGCGGTACGGTGATTGCGGCGACGTCCGAAATTGGGCGTGTGGTCACCAACGGCATGAGTCAGTATTCGCGTAATGAGCGCAATGCCAATGCCGGCATCGTGGTGGGTATCACGCCGCAGGACTACCCGGGTGGTCCGCTGGCAGGTATTGATTACCAACGTGAGCTAGAGTCGCGTGCGTTTCAACTGGGTGGGGGTGACTACAGCGCACCGGGTCAGCTGGTCGGTGACTTCATACGACAGCGGCCATCAAAGTCCTTCGGCAGCGTGTTGCCCTCTTACAAGCCGGGTGTTCGATTGGGTGACCTGGGGCCATCGCTACCCACATTTGCGATTGAGGCAATCCGCGAGGCACTGCCGGCATTTGATCGGCAGATTCAAGGGTTTGCGTTGGAAGACGCTGTACTCACCGGGGTCGAGACCCGAACCTCGTCACCGGTCAGAATCCGTCGCGGCCACGACTTTCAAAGCGTCAACACTCGCGGGCTATTCCCTGGCGGTGAAGGCGCAGGCTACGCAGGCGGGATCATGTCAGCGGCAATCGATGGGATTCGTGTCGCTGAGGCAGTATCGCAGTCAATCGTCGAGAACCAATCGCGAGCTGCATAAAAAAACGGACCGCTTCGCGGCCCGTATTTATTGGCGTCACCCACTGCTGAAGTTACTTTTTCGTGCGGCTTGGCTTGGCTGCCGACAGCTTGCTGCTGATTTCTTCGCAGCCGCTTTCCATGGTCG
>CAZLJL010000278.1:0-2490 GCA_964559785.1 uncultured Bifidobacterium sp. | reverse complement strand
CGCGAGCTTGCCTTGGGTAGATCTGCTCCCCGTTTTTTTTGCAGCAGCTTTCTTTTTGGTCCCAGATGATTTTTTGCTAGCACTTTTCTTAGCAGCGGGTGATTGTTTCTTGGTAGGCTTGTCAACGACTTGGTTTTCTTCTGCGGCGGCGGTAGGGGTATTCATCATCTCGCGTCTCCTTCAGGAAATTCAGCCATCTGATCTTAGGCGGGAAAATAATATAAATTATTTAGTCTGATGACACAAATATGACAACTTCATGTCTTGGTGCGCAGTGATTCGCTCGGCAGAACACCAATCGAATCCGTAATGGAGATTGCATAACCGCGCTTTGTAGCCCTACCTGTGGCGTCCCGTCAGGTACTGTCTGGACTTGGTCACAAATTTCAACTTGCAGGGTCAGGCAATGTTCACGTCATTGATACTAATGTGCAGGAAAATTATTGTTAACTAAGTTACTTCCCACCGTTAGCAAGACAATCTTCCAAGCGACGCTGTCGGCTAGCCACAGGGCCATAGCGTCTTTGTGGGTTATTGAATACCCATTCGATCTCGGCATACCAAGCCGCTAGCGTACCTTGGTCAAGCTCACGTTGCTGGGCAATGAGTCGAGCATTTTCTTTCACCTGATTTTTTGTAAACCCCTTCTTTCGCTCCTCGGTAAATGCTTCAGCATTCGCAGCGACAGATTCGCAGTAATGTAGCTGGCCTGCATATGCGACACCTGCGGGTCCAGTGAAAAGGGCTACTGGTACTAAAAAGATCGGTATTCTCAATAGGTGTAGGATTTTTCTATCGATGAGAAAATCTGCGCTTTTAAAATAATTCTTTGTAAATATCTGATTCATATTGTTGTCATCGCTAAGTCACGAAATTGAAAATTGTCGCTGATACATTCCATCATCATGACGATGGAGAGTGTTCATGCGTTTGATCACAGTCAGTACAGATGGAAAGGCAAACTTTCCGAAGCTTAACCTGAGCATAGCCAATACCCAAGAGCAAATCAGGGAAGTACAGAGATTGCGATACAAAGTTTTCGTTGAAGCTACCGGATTACAAACGCTTCAGAATCCCGATGGGCTAGAACGTGACGAATTTGATGAATTCTGTGACCATCTCATCGTGCGCGACACCCGAACGGGTGAGGTCGTGGGGACCTACCGGATTCTCACTCGTCGCGGCTTGAAAAAGACAAAAACCTTTTACTCCGAAAAAGAATTTGACCTCGGCAAGCTGTCACCGATTCGAGACTCTATCATCGAAGCTGGCCGTGCGTGCATCCATCCCGACTACCGACATGGTGGCGTCATCATGATGCTTTGGTCTGGACTGGCTTCTTGCATGCAGCGAGAAAGAGCCCAATTCTTGATAGGTTGTGCGAGCGTCAGCCTCGCTGATGGTGGTGGCTCAGTCAATGCGCTTTACAGAAAGCTAACAAAAGAAAATTTGTGTCCTGAAGAATATCGCGTGTCGCCAAAACTGAAGTACGAATTAGATGATGGCCCGACCCATGATGTCTTGCAAGTGCCGCCTTTGATCAAGGGTTATTTAAGAAGCGGTGCTTGGATCTGTAGCGAGCCTGCTTGGGATCCAGATTTTCATACGGCAGATTTTTTTATGATGTTGCCCTTATTCAGATTGGATAGCAGATACGCTCGGCATTATTTGAAGGATACGCAAACCGCCTGATGTAATCCAGTGCGAGCGAGCAGGGTGTTAGACGCTATGAGCAAGATCGCTAGACTAGGCTGACGCCAAAGCTGGCGACCGGGTTGGCTTAGTTATGAGGTCCTGTGAAAGGGCAGGCTTCATCCGCTCTGACAAATGCTATGTCTGCAAAACCGGCCCGGACCTTCTCTTTCGTGTTGTCCGAGTCAGAGGCTATTGCGAGAAGTTTCAGTTTTCCGCCGGTGGTTCCAAAGGATCTTTGCAGTTCTTCAAGGACATTCACTCTCTCGCCTACCCACTTTTCTGAATCTACATTACCGGTTCGGAGAACTACCATCTTCGCCCGCGAGGTATAAGCATTCGGCATCCTTGTACCGACCGGATGCATATTGTCCCAAACATAGTTGATTGCGCCATCAGGAACTTGGCTGCCAAAAAATCCGCGTGCAATAGTGAGCGCCGCTTTGTCCGCTAGTGTCAACGTTTCCTTCGGGAGAGAAAATGCCAAATACACCCGCGCTGCATAATCGTCGCCCTGTCGTTTTGTCATGTTGGCTGATTTAACGACACTATCGGTCCGCCAAAGCCAGCAAAGCATTGGCGTTTCATGCAGATCAACGTCTACCAGACGGCCTAAAAGGGCCATGCTTGCATCCGCATTTGCTTCGATAGCGTTCACCCCATCCCAATGGCGCTGTCGATAGGTAGTGGCCGGAACATGGTTCTCCAGGCGGATGATTTGCCAGGAGGGTGGAATCGACAGTGTTGGAGGAGTTACGGGATCAAAGTTGCTTACAAATACCGCCGCTCTGGTGATGG
>CAZLJL010000277.1:0-2490 GCA_964559785.1 uncultured Bifidobacterium sp. | reverse complement strand
GGTCGCCGCCTTCTTGTGCTTGATGTTGGCCCACTTACTATGTCCAGCCATGTCGATGCGTCTTCCTGATCCCGGGGTGCCGCGCTGAAGTCGGCAAATACTTATTTAAATCAAAGCCTTACGCAGATTTTTCGGCGTGCTGGCGGCTTGCAAACAGGGACGAGATCTTAACATATCGCCCTCGCCCAAATGACCCCCGGCGGCGAGAAAAGCGGCGATAACACAGCGATTTTCGCCGCCCTATCTGCCCTTTATCGGTTTGGTCCGTAGGCTCGCAACCATCACTCGATTGTCGGTATGATCCGGGGTTTTGGAAACAATCATTGCGGGGGTAGTCATGACAAAAGCAATCCGGTGCTTCAAAAACGGTGGCCCAGAGGTGATGGAGTATGTCGACGTCGAGGTCGGCGAGCCGGGGCCGGGCGAAGCGCGCGTCCGTCATCATGCAATTGGCCTGAACTACATCGATGTCTACTTCCGTACCGGGCTCTACCCACAACCGCTGCCGGCAGGTATTGGAATGGAAGGTGCCGGTGTTGTTGAGGCGATTGGCACTGGCGTGACCGAGGTGAAAGTGGGGGACCGGGTCGCCTACGCTTGCCGCCCGCCCGGTGCTTACGCCGAGGTGCGTGTGATGCCAGCCGCTGGTCTGGTGAAACTACCGGATGCGATCGATTTCGATACGGCCGCAGCGATGATGTTGCAGGGTATGACGGTGCAGTATCTGTTCCGACGCACCTTTCCACTCAAGGGCGGCGAAACCATTCTGTTTCATGCCGCGGCTGGTGGTGTTGGTCTGATTGCCTGCCAATGGGCAAAGGCGCTTGGTGTCACGATGATCGGTACCGTCGGATCGGATGAGAAAGCCGCTCTGGCCAAGGCACATGGCTGTACCCACACCATCAACTACAACAAGGAAGACTTCGTCGCGCGAGTGAAAGAGATCACAGGCGGCAAAGGTGTGCCAGTGGTCTATGACTCGATTGGTGTGGATACCTGGACGAAGTCGCTGGATTGCTTGTCGCCGATGGGCATGATGGTCAGCTACGGCTCGGCATCCGGGCCAGTGCCGCCATTTTCATTGCAAGAACTCGCCTCGCGTGGCTCTTTGTTTGTGACGCGGCCAACGCTTTTTAGCTATACCGCAACGCGCAGTGATCTTGAGGCGACTGCGAACGAACTGTTCGATATGGTCGCCAGTGGCAAGGTCAAGATCGAGATCAATCAGCGCTACCCATTAAAGGATGCGCAGCAGGCGCATATCGATCTGGAGTCGCGCAAGACCACAGGATCAACGATTCTGATTCCGTAATAGCCAGCGACTTTTTTATTTATTGAACTTCATCTCAATCACCCTCGGCACACCGTGTGTGCCGGGGAAATCCTTGAACGCGGCCTGTACCAAGTAGGGCATCACGGTAGCGAGATTGCCTTGCTCGCCTTCGCTTTTGACTGTCACCTCAAACCAGGTTTGCTCGCTAGCCTTGTCGGTAATCCGTATGCGAAGCTCTCGGTGGAATACCGAATAACGCCGTGACTGCTCACGAGCCACGGGCATGCTCGGCCACATCGGCCCGGAATAGGGCGGTCCGTAACCGTACCAGCCCCAGTAAGGATTGTAGAAGCCCGGGCCATACCAAGGCGTGCCATACCAAGGGTCGACCAGCACGGTCTCGATGACCCGAACATCTCGACCGTTGATTCGATAATCCACGCGCACTGCGAGTTGCGTCGGTGTTTCGGCGGCCAGCTCGACCAGGCCGATCTTCAGCAGCTCGCGACCAACCAATTTTTCATAATTCTGGCGCTCAAGACTCTTGCTTTCGTCCCCTTGATGAACAAAAGTAAAGCTCTGACCGGCAACATCCCGGGGCCACTGATGAAACGACGTGACCTCTGAGCGTATTTTCGTGGCACAACCCGACACCAAGAAAGAAAACGCCACAAGTATGACTAAAAACCCTCTTTGCCACGATGGCATGCGTCCTCCGAATTAAGCGTACTTGAATGTTACTGCGGGCTGCCGCCTTGGTAAAATGCGCTGCTGATTATTTTTGCATCTCATCACAATTCCATGCGTACCGACACCGCTGTTGCGATTCACCGTCAAGACTACCAGCCACCGGCTTATTTGGTGGAGAGCATTGATATAGGCTTCGACCTTGACCCTGGGCACACGCGGGTGGCGGCGCGCAGTACCCTGCAGCGCAATCCGCAAAGCAAGCAAAAAGAACTCATCTTGCACGGCGACTCACTGCAGCTGCTTGCGTTGCGAATGAATGGAAAAACCCTCGGTAAGCGCGAGTACAGCTTACGCAATGGAACTTTGCGGATTCTGAATGCGCCGGACCATGTCGTGCTGGAAATCGAGACCCTGATCAACCCCGAGAAGAATACTTCGTTGATGGGGCTGTATGTTTCAAACGGAAATTTCTTCACCCAATGTGAAGCGGAGGGTTTCCGGAAAATCACTTATTTCCCTGATCGTCC
>CAZLJL010000276.1:0-2527 GCA_964559785.1 uncultured Bifidobacterium sp. | reverse complement strand
TCTACCAGTGAATTTACTGGTACGACGAATACAGCCACCATAGGCCTAGCGGCGTAAAAATCCAGTACTCGACCGGTGCACCCATCCACCAGTGACGGTGCCAACCGGCGTGCGTTTTTTCGAATCGGCGCAAGCCGAATGCCGGGTTCAGCACAAACCAGAGAAAATCCTCACTCACCCAGAACAGCATGATGCACGCCAGTGCACGTTGCTCTGCAGGCCAGCTAAAGTCACCAGAAAAAATTAGCGGGAAGTGAAAGAACAGCGCGATCAGTGAAAACGCCCAGGCGTGGTAGCCCGTCATCTCGCGACCACCCCAGAATAGGTCAAGTAACCAGTGCTTCTCAATACGCCAGGTTGGAAGATTGGCGGCCCAGCCGGCATCGCCTTCAATCGCAATCTCGAGCTTCGCGAAAAAAAATCCAAGCAGCACCACAAAGCCCAGCGTGACCATGTGATCGGGCATCGAGAAGTTCACTATCGTCACCGTGCCACTGTACGTGCTAGCTGCAGTACTTCACGTGCCGCAAATGGCTTGGCTAGTGCACGAGCACGGGTGCGCATGGCCTCAAGCTTGGGTCGATCGTTGAGTAATCGCTGCAGACGAAATTCCAGCGTAGCAGGATCATCTGCACGCAGCGCGGCGCCCTCTTGAATCAACCATGCTGCATTGCGTTCTTCCTGACCTGGGATGGGATTCACCAGCAGCATCGGTAAACCCATCGCGAGACACTCGGAGGTCGATAGCCCGCCGGGCTTGGTGATCGCCAGATCAGCACAGGCCATTAGCCGATATACGTCATCAACAAAGCCCAAGGCGCGCAGGCGGGTGGGGAAAAACGCTTCGATTGATTGCAGTGATTCGCGCAGCGCTGTGTTACGACCCGTTAGTACAATCAACTGTAAATCCGGATGCTGCTTTAGTAAGGATTGCACTAGCGATTGCTGTAGTCCCGCGCCCGCACCACCGTTCATCATCAGAAGGGTGGTTTTTTGCGGATCGAAACCAAGTTGTCGGGATACCGAGCTTCGATCGGGCGGCATACCAAAGCCTGGCATCAACGGGATACCCGTTACGACAACGCGCGAGCTCGGGACGCCCTGTGCATACAGTCGGTAGGCCAGTTCGTCATTCGCGACAAAGTAGCCACTGATACCCGGCTGTACCCAGATTGGGTGAAGGTCGAAATCCGTGACTTGTACCCAGATCGGGCAAGTGACTTGTTGCTTCAAGCGCGCATCCGCCAACATCTCTGCAGGCAGAAAGTGGGTGCAGATAATCATGTCCGGCTGGTAGCGCCGGATTTCATCCAGTAAGCGTGATGCACATAGTGTTTGTATTGCCTTGCGCGCGCGTATACCCAAACTTCCCGGCGCTGCTGCATCCGTTGCTCGGTACAGCCAACCCCAGGCATCCGGGAGTCGATGCGCTAAGGCCATATACACATCGCGATAGATCTTGCTGAACCACCGTGGCACCAATTGCAGCACATCCTGATGGCGAACTGAGATGGCAGGGAAGTCGGCACGTGCATGCGCGACCAAGGCCTCGGCGGCGCGTACGTGACCATTCCCTGCGGATACCGACAGCATGAGGATACGTTTGCGACTATCTACCGCGGTGGGGGCGTCGAGCGAAAAGGGCAGCGCTGCCTCAAAACCGGTGCTTAGTCCGCTGTTCAGTCCGCCATTCAGTCCAACATTTAAAGCGCTACTAGCTTCGGTTTGTTCTCTCATGCGGGCTGCATGCATAGCTCATCCTCTTGCTCTTCCCTGAGTTGTGCTTGCTCCCAGCGCAGCATGATTTCATGCCAATCAACCAGCCGTAATTCGCCGCTGGGCTCTTCCACCAGCGCCGATAAACTCTCTACCCAATCGCCATCGTTACAGTACAAGATACCGTCTATGTCCCGAATCTCGGGCTTGTGGATATGACCGCAGATCACGCCATCCAAACCTTGCTTGCGCGCCTCTGCCGCCAGCGCCTGTTCAAACGAGGTGATATAGCTGACCGCATTTTTCACTTTCAGCTTGAGGTATTGCGATAGCGACCAATAGGGTAAGCCGACACGCGCCCGCCAGTTGTTGTAGTGCTGATTGAACTTCAGTATCAGGGTGTAAAGCGAATCACCTACGTAAGCCAGCCACTTGGCACAAGCGATCACGCCATCGAAACGATCCCCGTGTAATACCAGCAGCTTGCGGCCATCGGCGGTTTTGTGGATTAGTTCATCACGAATCTTGATGCCACCAAAATCTAGCCCTATAAACTGGCGAACCGATTCATCATGGTTACCTGGAACGAAGATGACTTTAGTCCCTTTTCGGGCCTTCTTGAGAACCACTTGAACAACGTCGTTATGGGTTTGGTGCCAGTACCAGCGACGTTTGAGTTGCCAGCCGTCGACAATATCGCCGACCAGATAGAGCTTGTCGGATTCCGTGGCTTTGAGAAACTCCAACAGACGTTTAGCTTGGCAGCCACTCGTGCCGAGGTGAATGTCAGAAATGAAGATGGTTCGGAATC
>CAZLJL010000275.1:0-2532 GCA_964559785.1 uncultured Bifidobacterium sp. | reverse complement strand
GAAACGCTGCGTCGGGCGCACTGCGCGCGATTCGAAGTTGCTCCAAGGCCGCTGGTAATGCGCCGCTTATCGCGTAGAACTCAGCGAGTGCCATATGCTGGAGCGCCTGTTTGTTCTGCTCGGCGTAGGCACGCGCCAGCGCTTTATGTATGCCAGCATCCTGCCGATAAATCTGAGCTTGATCACGCAGAAAATTCGCTGCCTCCTGCTTGCGACCTGTCGCCATCAAAGCCTCAGCATATTGCATCGACAGGCTGCGCGAGAGCGGAAACCGGTTGCGTCCATCAGCAGCCAATGCCACGGCTTGCTGTGAATCGCCGTTAGCCAGAGAGATATCCAGCTCGAGTCCCAGCAATAACACTGACTGCTCGGAAGAGGACTTCCGGTCCGCATCCGCATGCATCGCATCAAGCAATACGCGTGCTTGCGGTATTTCTCGCTGACGCAATGCAATCATCGCAAGTCCGTAGCGAGCACCCTGGACTTGTACACGTGTGCCCTGCTTGATCTGCTCAGCAAATAACATCGATGAATCACGCCAACCACGAGGTGTGTCATCTTGTAAAACTCGGAGCCGTGCTTTCACTAAGGTGAAATCCAAGCTATCCACCCGCTGACGGTAAGGCATATCACGAATACGTGCCTCGATATCAGCGATTCGCTCGGTCGTGAGTGGGTGGGTACGCAACCAGGCTGGCATGTTGTCACTGCGATTGCGGCTAGCATTCTGCAAGCGACCAAAAAAATTTACCATCCCAGAGGTTTCGAAGCCACCACTATTCAGAATATTGAGTCCGACACGATCCGCCTCTCGCTCGGCATCGCGCCCGAAACTGAGACGACGCTGTGCAGCCATTCCTGTGCCACTCATCATGGCGGCGATACCCAAGTCCGGGCTGGAACGCATCGCCAACGCGCCAAGTAACATTCCCGCAATCGGCAACAGGGAGTCCTGCTTTTGGTTACCGATCATTCGCGCAATATGCCGCTGCGAAACATGGCCGATTTCGTGCGCCATCACCGAAGCCAGTTCAGATTCCGATTGCGCCGCAAGCACCAGTCCGCTGTTGGCACCGATAAAACCACCTGGCAGTGCAAATGCATTCAGCGAGGGATCGCGTACCGCGAAAAAAAAGAAATCGTAGTCAGTTTCACCGCGCGCATCCGGGGTGGCTGCCAGCAGACTGTTACCAAACTGATTCAAATAATCAAGCGTCGGGAGATCGCTCATGAAAGCCGGATCGCGCCGGATACTATTCATGATCTCTTCACCCAGCTTGCGCTCTTGCAGCGGGGATAGCTCCGCGCTGTCGCCGCCGCCCAGATTGGGCAGTGCCTGCGCGTGTAACACCGCTGGGGCTAGCAGCACAGGCGTAGCCAATGCCGTCATAGCCGCGACGAACATACGCAGCCCCAGTGAGAGGCCTGATGAGCGGATCAGATTAACCATGGTGCTATGATACCTGCAACCCTATTTTTGCTCTCCCATTCTGTGTGGGATGAGCTTTCACTATGAACCAGAAATCGAATCATTCCATGCAAGACAACCACCACGGCGGCCTCACCCATTTCGATGAGGGTGGCCAAGCGCATATGGTCGATGTCGGCGCCAAACGCGAGACGCATCGCGTAGCGATTGCCAGCGGCATCATCAGTATGAAACCCTCCACCCTCGGCGTGGTGATGGACGGCACCGCAAAAAAAGGGGATGTGCTTGGGATTGCGCGCATCGCCGCGATCATGGCGGCAAAGCGTACCAGCGATCTGATCCCACTTTGCCACCCACTTGCCCTAACACGAGTAGCGGTTGAGTTCACCATCGACGAAGCGGACTCCAGCATTATGTGCAATGCACAAGTCGAAACCCACGGAAAAACAGGGGTCGAGATGGAAGCACTCACCGCAGTACAAGTTGGTTTGCTGACAATTTACGATATGTGCAAAGCCATCGACCGCGGTATGGTGATGTCCGATATCCGTGTAATGGAGAAGCACGGCGGTAAGTCCGGGAGTTGGAAGGTCGAGTAGTTGATCGATGCTGACACAAACCACCCGCATATTTCCGCGTGAACCCTACCTTCCTTCAAATGAGCAAGCTCGGTCTTTGGACCTTATTGTTGCTGACAACGCTTGCTTGCACGGCAGTGAATGCGAGAGCCGGTAGTCTGTTTGGCGATTTATCGTGTCAAACGTGGGCCGATATGGACTATCCCAGAAAAAAAACCTGGACCAATGCGTTTCTTGCACCGCTCAGCTTGACTCACCAAGGTCTTAAAAAAAATGCGCCAGATCGGTATAACGACGATCCCAACGCCTCAGAGCCTGCTATCGCCAGCATCGATAGCTTTTGCCTTTTGCATCCAAAACTTGGTCCGGCGGAGGGTGCTGTTTCCTATTTAGATGCCTTAATTGGAAAATGAGGACTTACCTGGCTCAAGCTGACACTGCAACAATCTGCTCTGAGACGATCCGTAAGCATGGCGTCCGGACATTGAAAGAACGGTGCCTGCACCAACATCGGTCAAGACCCTC
>CAZLJL010000274.1:0-2546 GCA_964559785.1 uncultured Bifidobacterium sp. | reverse complement strand
CCGATATCCCGTTGCTTGAACGACTCAAGTTTCTATGTATTGTCAGCAGCAACCTAGATGAATTTTTTGAAGTGCGCGTGGCCAGTTTGCTGGCGCGTGACCGCGAAGAGGGTGCTGCCGGGCAGGGTATCTGGATGCGTGGCTTTGACCAAGTCAGTGTGGCTGCACATGCGCTGGTAGAGGAGCAGTACCAAGCACTCAACGACCAGATACTTCCGGCACTCGCCGACCAGGGTATTCATCTAATGCGTCATCTGGATCGTAACGATGCGCAGCGTATGTGGGTAAAAGACTATTTCGAACGTGAGGTTCGTCCCTTGCTCACGCCGATCGTGCTCGACCCCGCGCATCCGTTCCCGCAAGTCGTGAACAAGAGTCTGAACTTTATCGTCGAACTAGCAGGTAAGGATGCATTCGGTAAAGGCACCACGATCGCGGTCATGAAGGCGCCTCGGGTTTTGCCGAGGATTATTCGCTTGCCTGATGGTTTAAATGGTAATGGAGTTGCCTACTGCTTGTTGTCGTCAGTAATCCATGCCCATATCGCTGATCTTTTCCCGGGTCGCCAAGTCCTTGGGTATTCACAGTTTCGCGTCACCCGAGACAGCGATCTATGGGTCGATGAAGTTGAAGTGAAAAATCTGCGTCAGGCATTGAAGGGCGAGTTACAAACGCGCCAGTTCGGATTTGCAGTGCGTCTCGAGGTTGCTCAGAATTGTCCGGAAAATCTGTCCAATTTTCTTCTCGAGCAATTCGATATTTCGCCTGAATTTTTATACCCAGTCGATGGCCCGGTCAATATGGTGAGGCTGAATGAGCTGATTGATTACGCATCTGAGCCGGCTTTTCGATTCAAGCCTTTTATGGCGGATCTGTCGATGCCGTTGGCGCATGAGGATATCTTTGCACTCATTAGCCAGCGAGACTGGTTATTGCATCATCCTTATCAATCATTCGAACCTGTTATCGAGTTTCTGCGTTCAGCCGCAGTCGATCCCTCGGTAGTCGCGATCAAGCAGACAATTTACCGAACCGGAATGAACTCCGAGCTAATGGAGTCGCTCATCGCCGCTGCTCAAAACGGTAAGGAAGTGACCGTGGTGGTGGAACTGATGGCGCGCTTTGATGAAGAGGCCAACATTAACTGGGCTGACAAGCTGGAGCGGGTGGGTGCCCAAGTGGTGTACGGCGTCGTGGGTATGAAGACGCACGCCAAAATGGCGCTGGTGATTCGCCGCGAATCCGGTAAGTTGAAAATGTACGCCCACCTTGGGACGGGAAATTATCACCCCACGACCACCAAGTTTTATACCGACTTTGGTTTATTGACGGCGAATCAGTCATTGGCCCGAGAGGTGAATGAGGTCTTTATTAATCTAACCAGTCTGACACGGCCCAGGAAACTGAGTCATTTATGGGTCGCTCCTTTCGAGTTGAGCAAGGAGTTGCTCAAGGCGATCCATCATGAGGCACAGATTGCAGCCGAGGGCGGTAACGGACGCATCATTGCCAAGATGAATGCGCTACAAGATGAATCAATTATCCTTGCGTTATACGAAGCCTCACAGGCCGGCGTGAAAATTGATTTAATCGTTCGGGGTGCATGCGTGTTGCGCCCCGGTGTTCCGGGGCTATCGGAGAATATCCGCGTTCGCTCTATCGTCGGTCGTTTCCTCGAGCATAGCCGGATTTTTTACTTCCATAATGACGGTAAAGCAGATGTATATCTGGCCAGCGCCGATTGGATGAACCGTAATTTATTCCGGCGGGTCGAGGTAGCTTTTCCTGTGATTGATCCCGAGCTAAAGCAGCGTGTAATCGAAGAGGGTTTAAAGCCCTACTTGAAGGATAACCACAATGCTTGGGAGCTTGATGTTGACGGACACTATCATCGTCGTAAACCAAGCGCACGACAGCCTAGATTTAGCGCCCAAGATCATCTGATGGAAACCTTGGGGGAGTGATGGATCTGATTCTGTGGCGTCATGCGCAGGCGGAGGTGGGTAGTCCGGACCATACGCGCGAACTCACCCCGCAAGGTCGCAAGCAGGCGCAGCGTATGGGCGCCTGGTTGGATCGGGTACTGCCCGCTAGCTGCAAAGTCCTGAGCAGCCCCACTGCGCGTACGCTACAAACGGTCGAGGCGCTCGGTCGCAAGTACAAGATCGTGTCTGAAATTAGCCCAGATGCTAGTGCCTATGAGGTATTGCAAGCTGCTGGCTGGCCGGACGCGCGCGGTCAAGTGCTGGTGGTGGGGCATCAGCCTTGGCTCGGTCGTGTCGCTTCGTTGTTGTTGACCGGGGTTGAGCAAGACTGGACGATCAAGAAATCAAATGCTTGGTGGATCGCGCAACGCGATCGAGACGAAGGGAATGCGATATATTTGAAAGCGGTATTGGCGCCAGAGTTCTTTAGTGATTGAGTAGTCATCCTTCGGGCACCGTATCTTTGACCGCAAGTATGATGAATGTTTGTCATTTGCCTCACTTTTTCTACCAGTGAATTTACTGGTACGACGAATACAGCCACCATAGGCCTAGCGGCGT
>CAZLJL010000273.1:0-2559 GCA_964559785.1 uncultured Bifidobacterium sp. | reverse complement strand
CGGGGGCGGAATCAGTACCACTGACTTTTTTTGGTTGTTATGCCAATCAGGAAGTGCGGAGTGTAGCGGAATATTGCCAAGTGTCAACACTTTAACCCTGTTGTTGGCAGGATTTTTAGCGATGGCTTGCCAGTAGCCTCCAGGTATCGACCACCGAGTCCGGGTTGAGCGAGATCGAGCTGATGCCCTCCCGCATCAGCCACTCGGCAAAGTCGGGGTGATCGGACGGCCCCTGCCCGCAAATGCCCACATATTTGCCCTTGGCGAGGCAAGTCTGGATGGCTTTTGAAAGCAAAGCCCGAACAGCCGGGTCGCGTTCATCGAAATCAGCCGCCAGCAGCTCCATCCCAGAGTCACGGTCCAGGCCCAGCGTAAGCTGGGTCAGGTCGTTAGAGCCCACCGAGAAGCCGTCAAAGAATTCCAGGAACTGCTCGGCCAGAATTGCATTGGACGGTATCTCGCACATCATGATCAGTCTCAGGCCATTCTCACCGCGCTTGAGGCCGTGCTTGGCCAGGAGGTTGACTACTTTCTCTGCTTGACCGAGGGTTCGAACGAAGGGGACCATGATTTCGACGTTGGTGAGGCCCATCTCATCGCGCACCCGTTTCATCGCGCGGCACTCCATTTCGAAGGCTTCGGCGAAATCCGGCGCGAGATAGCGTGCTGCACCGCGGAAACCCAGCATCGGGTTCTCTTCATCGGGCTCGTAACGTGAGCCGCCAATCAGCTTCTTGTACTCATTCGACTTGAAGTCCGATAACCGAACAATGACGGGACGCGGCCAAAACGCTGCCGCAATGGTCGCTACCCCTTCCGCTAGCTTGTCGACGTAGAAGGCTTTCGGCGAGGCATGGCCCCGCGCGACCGATTCGACCGCTTTTTTCAGGTCTGGATCGATATTGGGATATTCCAGGATAGCCTTGGGATGAACACCGATATTGTTGTTGATGATGAACTCCAGCCGCGCCAACCCGACGCCGCTGTTGGGCAGCTGAGCAAAGTCGAAGGCTAGCTGCGGGTTGCCGACGTTCATCATGATCTTGACAGGGATCTCGGGCAGATCGCCGCCGCTGATCTCGGTCACCTCGGTTTCGAGCAGGCCGTCATAAATTCGACCCTCATCACCTTCAGCGCAAGAAACCGTTACAAGCGTGCCATCCTTCAGCACCTCGGTGGCGTCACCACAACCCACCACGGCCGGCACCCCTAATTCGCGCGCAATGATCGCGGCATGGCAGGTACGTCCACCCCGGTTGGTGACAATGGCCGCAGCGCGCTTCATGACCGGTTCCCAGTTGGGGTCGGTCATATCGGCCACCAGCACGTCACCCGGCTGCACGCGCTCCATCTGCTCGGGGTCTTTGATGACCCGCACCGGGCCGGCGCCGATCTTTTGACCGATGGCACGGCCGTAGGTCAGCACATTGCTTGAACCCTTCAACTTGAAACGCTGTTGCGCATCGCCATGCTTTTGCTGAGACTTCACGGTCTCGGGGCGCGCTTGCAGGATGTAGAGCTTGCCGTCGCGGCCATCTTTGCCCCACTCAATGTCCATCGGACGTTCGTAGTGTTGCTCAATGGTGACGGCATAGCGGGCCAACTCGGCAACCTCGGCGTCGCTCAGCGAGTAACGGTTGCGTTGCTCGATCGGCACATCCACAGTACGCACCGAGCGGCCGGCTTTGGCTTCGCCCGTGAATTCCATCTTGATCAACTTGGAGCCAATGTTGCGTCGGATGATCGCCAGTTTGCCGGCGGCGAGCATGGGCTTGTGCACGTAGAACTCGTCGGGGTTAACCGCGCCCTGCACCACCGTCTCACCCAGACCATAACTCGATGTGATGAACACCACCTCTTTGAAGCCGGACTCGGTATCAATGGTGAACATCACACCGGAAGCACCGAGGTCCGAGCGCACCATTTGCTGCACGCCCGCCGACAGCGCAACTTCGCCATGCGTGAAGCCCTTGTGGACGCGATAAGAGATCGCGCGGTCGTTGTAGAGGGAGGCGAAGACATGCTTCATCGCCTCCAGCACATTGTCGATACCGACTACATTAAGGAAAGTCTCTTGCTGACCCGCGAATGAGGCATCGGGCAAGTCTTCTGCGGTGGCGCTGGACCGCACAGCGAAGGACATTTCGCTCGCCGAGTTATCGACCAAGCGGTGATAGAACTGGGTGATCTCTTCCAACAGACGGGGCTGGAACGGCGTATCAACAATCCACTGCCGAATCTCTGCGCCCGCAGTAGCAAGTGCGCGCACATCATCGATGTCCAGATGCGCCAGACGGTCGGCGATACGATCAGCTAGCGCAGCACCGCCACCGCTGCGATACGACAAGAAATCACGGAAAGCTTGGGCGGTGGTAGCGAAACCACCGGGAACGCGTACGCCGACATGCGCCAGTTGGCTGATCATTTCGCCAAGCGACGCATTCTTGCCGCCGACGGATTCGACATCCGTCATGCGCAAGTGTTCGAAAGCAACGACGTAAGCCGCCCCCGAATCAGGGGCCGAGTGAGCCCCCGCAGATGTTGGGTGGGACATAAATA
>CAZLJL010000272.1:0-2563 GCA_964559785.1 uncultured Bifidobacterium sp. | reverse complement strand
GGCGACTGCAGTTGGCAATGCAAACGGCAAATCTACAAAAGCATCAAGCAAACGGCGGAATGGGAATTCATAGCGCACCAAGACCCACGCCAAAATGGTGCCGAACACCGCATTGACCAGCGCAGCGGCCAGCGAGGCGCCGAAGCTTAGGCGATACGCCGCCAAAACGCGTGGTGAGGTGACGGTGGACCAGAAGGCATCCCAGCTCATCGCCAAGGTGTTGAACACCAGCGCAGATAGCGGGATGAGTACGATCAGCGACAAATACAGCACGGTGAAGCCGAGCGACAGTGAAAAGCCAGGCAATACACGGTGTGAGCCGCGCGGCGCTGTTGCTGAAAAAACAGCATTACTCATGGGATAACTCGGTGAACTGCGAAGGAAGGGCGGATTATTGGCGGGATTCTTTATAAACAGAACGAATTTTTAGGCATTTCCTTAGAAGGAAATCGAATAAGCAGATTGGCATAAAAGTGCCGGCCGGCGGGAGCACCCGCGGGCCGGCCAAGACAACCGAGGAGATTAGCGGTTGGGGGTTGACTAGAAAGAGAGCTGGTAGCGGCCGACCAGGAAGTGCTCAGTTTTGCCGTCGAGCGTGCCACCGGTAAGCCGTGTGCGCTCGTAGTTCACGGCAAATTTGGACGACTCGTTGAGATACCAATTCAGTCCAATGGCTGCACCTTGTGCCTGCAGCGCGTAGCTACTTGGGCGAAACGCGACGGGTAAGGAATTATCAATCTGGTTTTCCTGATAACGCGCAACCAACTCAAATGCGCCCCAACCACCTTCAGCGCCACTTTGGAATCGGCTGAACGGTTTCACGCCTCGAAACGACGCGTCCTCACCGGTGAGTAGCCAAGAGCCCGCTAACTGCCACGCTGTATTCTTGACGGTGGCGGTATTAGTACCGTTTTTGATCGGCTGGTTGACCCATGCATATTCGTAGACCAGACCGAACGGACCGTTGTAGTAATGCGCTTGCGGAGACCAGCGATCTTGCACGCCGTTGGCGGTCGTACCCGTCGCGTAGGTAAAGAAATTGTTGACCTGGCCGGGGGTTTTGTAGCCGCTGATCAGCGTACTGATATTGCCTGTCGTACCGGCAACGCCAAAGCCAAGGCCACGAAGTGGGTTATCGGTATCGTTGATAAATGGGGTTGCGAATAGCCGACCTGTGAATGATTTTTTGCTGTTCGCATCCTGGTTGGTGCCGATGTTTGCGCCGTCTTGCACGCCATTGAAAACACCCACTGCATAGTTCAGGCGTTTTTCCAAAATATCACCTGACACGGATACACCAAAGTCACGATTAGGGAGAATATTGTTACTGACGAAGCTACGCTCGATCAGCTTGATATCCGCCGCACTTTGCAATCGTTCCAAGCCAACGAAGGGTTTGTGTTTACCGATACGCACTTGAAACTCGGGTTTCTCTCTGATGTCCAGGTACGCGTCGATGATCGTAGGTGAGGAAGTGGTTGTTGCCTCGCCAAACTCCGGCGTAAAGCGAAAGCCATACTTTCCGAATACGGTTCCCTCGAAGGTGGGGCGAATACGACGCGCTAAAAACCCATCGACGGCAGTCGGAAATGCATCGCCCCCAAAGTCACGGTAGTCGGCATGGATGATGCCGCGTAGTCGATACTCAAACTGTCCGTCTTGTGACTTAAAGCCAAACCCGCGATCACTGGCGGTGACCGTCGGCGCAGCTTTTTGCTTGGCAGCGACATCCTCATTCACCAATTCTTGTTTACGGCCAAGAATCTTCAGCTTTTGGTCGAGTTCTTCGATTTGTGCTTTGAGTTTTTCGATTTCGCTGGCGTCATTCGCATAGGCGGGGAAGGCCGCAGCAATGGCGCTGGCAATTAGCAGGCGTGCGAGGGGCCTGCCCAGGGTTTTTTGTCCCGGGTTCATGGTGTTTCCTTTCTTTTTAGGGGGGAGCGAGGCGGCCTGATCACCGCCTGCTCAGAGATTTACTTGGGTTGGTAGATCTGATCGAAGGTGCCGCCGTCCGCGAAATGCGTTTTCTGGGCTTTGGTCCAACCGCCGGCGATTTCATCTACCGTCAGTAGCTTCACTTTGGGGAATTGCGAGGCATACTTAGTGGCGATTTTTTCGTTGGTCGGGCGGTAGTAGTGCTTGCCCGCGAGCTCCTGGCCTGCATCTGAGTACAAGTAATTCAGATAAGCCTCTGCGACCTTGCGGGTACCACGACGATCAACGACCTTGTCGACAACGGTGACCGGTGGCTCTGCCAACACACTCAAGGATGGCACCACGATCTGCACTTTGTCCGGTCCGAGTTCACGGATCGCCAGTAGCGCTTCGTTTTCCCAAGTAATCAAGACATCACCAATTTCTCGTTCGATAAAGGTGGTGGTCGATCCACGCGCACCTGAGTCAAGCACTGGTACGTTCTTGTAGATTTTGGTGAGTAGCTCTTGCGCCGTTTTCTCATTACCGCCTGGCTGTTTCAGGGCGTAACCCCAAGCAGCCAGGAAGTTATAACGTGCACCACCGGAGGTTTTCGGGTTCGGGGTAATGACGGAGATGCCTGGTCGTG
>CAZLJL010000271.1:0-2570 GCA_964559785.1 uncultured Bifidobacterium sp. | reverse complement strand
GGCGAGGAGTTCGGCAAGGATTAAGCCCTGCTATTGCAGATTTACAGTATCTCCAGATCATTGATGTTCGTGTCCTGACAGGCGCTTGCCTCCGTTTGTCGATGTAGTTTGATGGCAAGTCGCAAGTCATTTACCGAATCCGCATGCCTTAGCGCTTCATCGATACTGATGCGATCGGCTACCACCAAATCAAATAGGGCCTGATCAAAGGTCTGCATGCCAAGCTCGCGCGATTTTTTCATCGCTGCCTTCATCTCATGGATTTGCCCTTTACAGATCAGTTCAGCGATCAACGGCGAGTTGAGCATGATCTCTACCGCCGCGCACCTGCCCTGCCCGGATTTTAGTGGTACCAGGCGCTGCGAAATCAATGCTCGCAGGTTGAGCGAAAGATCCATCAATAGCTGTGGCCGACGTTCTTCGGGAAAGAAATTCACGATACGATCAAGCGCCTGATTGCTGTTATTAGCATGCAGGGTAGCGAGGCATAGGTGACCGGTTTCGGCGAATGCAATTGCATGGTCCATGGTTTCACGGTCTCGAATCTCGCCAATCAGAATCACATCCGGTGCCTGTCGCAGGGTGTTTTTCAGCGCGGTATGCCAGTCTTGGGTGTCGGTGCCAACTTCGCGTTGTGTGATGATGCAGTTTCGGTGCGGGTGAATGTATTCGATAGGATCTTCAATCGTAATGATGTGTCCATAGCTGTGCAGATTGCGGTGACCGATCATTGCAGCCAGCGTGGTTGATTTTCCTGACCCGGTAGCGCCTACCATGATCACCAATCCACGCTTGTGCATGACAATGTCTTTGAGTGTCTCTGGTACGCCAAGTGAATCAATCTCTGGAATATCGGTCGTGATGGTTCTTACAACCATGCCGGTTTTACCCTGCTGGACAAAGGCGGATACTCGAAAGCGTCCGACGCCCTCCACACTGATCGCGAAATTCCCCTCGTTTGAATTCAAGAAATCTGCATGCTGACGCTCATTCATGGTGGACAGCACCAGCGAACGACTCTGCTCAGTAGACAAGACTTGTTGCGATACGGTCATCATCTTGCCGTCAATTTTGATTGCGGGTGCATAGCCCGCCGTGATGAACATGTCTGAGCCGCCTTGCGAGCGCATCATCTTCAGTAGGTGGCTGACATCGCGCCATGCTTGTTCCCTCTCCATACTCAACTCGTAAAGTTTTCTGGCATCTTGGCGGCAGCGCGCGCGGTTGCCAGTGAGATGCGGTGACGTCGAACCAGGTCGCGCAGGCTGGCATCCAAAGTCTGCATACCGAGCGCCGCGCCGGTCTGTATGGATGAATACATTTGCGCAACCTTGGACTCTCGAATCAGATTCCGGATCGCAGGGGTTCCCAGCATGATCTCGTGCGCGGCGACGCGACCGTTGCCGTCAGTGGTCTTTAGCAGCGTCTGTGAGATCACTGCTTGTAATGACTCGGACAGCATGGCACGTACCATCTCTTTCTCTTCGCCCGGAAACACATCGATAATCCGGTCGATAGTTTTCGCGGCCGAGACGGTGTGCAGCGTCCCGAACACCAAATGGCCAGTTTCTGCAGCCGTTAGTGCCAGTCGTATAGTTTCCAAATCCCGTAACTCACCGACCAGCACAACATCAGGATCTTCTCGTAGCGCCGATCGAAGCGCGGCTGAAAATGATCGCGTGTGTGGCCCCACCTCCCGTTGATTGATGAGTGCCTTCTTGGATTCATGAACGAATTCGATCGGATCTTCTATCGTCAAGATATGTGCATACTCATGCTCATTGATGTGATTCACCATTGCTGCCAGCGTGGTTGACTTGCCTGAGCCTGTCGGACCAGTGACGAGTACCAAGCCGCGCGGTTTCAACGCCAGCTCGGCAAAGATTCTCGGGGCACTGAGTTGCTCAAGGGTCAGGATGGTCGAGGGGATAGTACGGAGGACAGCCGCTGCGCCGCGGTCCTGATTGAATGCATTCACCCTGAAGCGTGCTACACCCGGAAGCTCGAACGAAAAATCGATTTCCAATGTGTCTTCGTAGCGCTTGCGAAGATGATCGCTCATCACCTCGTAGATCATCGCGTGTACTGCTTTATGCGGCATCGGTGGCAGGTTGATTCGGCGTACGTCACCATGTACACGAATCATCGGCGGCAGACCTGCTGATAGATGCAAATCAGAGGCGTTACTTCTGACCGCAAAGGTCAATAACTCGGCAATATCCATGGTGTTCGTGCGCTTTGAGCATCAAGGCCACCATGTGGCAGCTGCAGCGCGCGATTATCTGTTGGCGTTACGCTTATGCTCAAGCGTCACACGCAGGATAGGCTTGGTTTGTTGTATGGATGCGGCAGATTAGTAATGAAGCGGATCAGCCAAGTGCTATGCCGGCAAACACGGCAGCGCCGAGCCAGTTGTTGTGACGAAATGCGGCGAAACAGCGCATGCGATCACGATCGCGAATCAACAGGTAATGATAGGCCGCGATACCAGCCGCAATAATGATGCCAAGATAAAACAACGGACCAAGTTGGTAGCGGGCGCCTACCAGTGCGACCAGTGCAAGGTGAAT
>CAZLJL010000270.1:775-2573 GCA_964559785.1 uncultured Bifidobacterium sp. | reverse complement strand
AAAGATGGTCAGGAAATCTCGGTCAGCATCGATAAGGGCAAGACGCTGGTGATTCGGTTGGTTGGCCGTAGTGAGATTGAAGACGAAGGTATCAGCAAACTGTTCTTTGAACTGAACGGCCAGCCGCGCATGGTTCGGGTACAGCATGCGGGTGTGGTGTCCACCATCACTCACCCTAAAGCGGAGGAGGGTAATGCCCATCATATTGGCGCACCCATGCCGGGTATGGTGGTAACCGTGGCGGTCCAGGCTGGCAAGAAAATCGCCAAGGGCGACCCGCTGGTCTCTATCGAGGCGATGAAAATGGAAACCATGATTCGCGCTGAGGCCGATGGCGTCGTCAAACGTGTTCATGTCAAGCCGGGCGCGGTGGTGGCGGCGAAGGATTTATTGGTAGAGCTGGGTAGCTAAACAAACCACACTTGCGCGCGCGCATGAAGCGCGCATATTGGCGGGCAGCTACCCATAGCTCAAGGCAAGCTGGCGTGATGGCGCATCGTGATGCGCGACTACTTCCGCCAGTGCTATGCCATCTCAAACGACTGAGTCATCCACCACCGCCTGGTGGTTGCAGCCACCCCCGACCACCCATCCCGATCAGGGACTAACCGCACAGCAAGCCGCCGAGATGCGGCGGCGCTTCGGTCCGAACCGCTTTATTGAACAACGCCAGCCACCGATTTGGCGGCAATATCTCGCGCATTTCAAAAACCCCCTGGTACTGATTCTGCTGCTCGCCAGTCTGGTATCGGCCATGCTGGGCGAGTTGATGAATTTTTTCATCATCGCCGTGATTGTGCTGGCCAGCGTCACGCTGGATTTTTTTCAAGAACATCGTGCGCGGAACGCCGCAGAAAAACTCAGACAATCCATCGCCTTGCGCGCGCGGGTTGTGCGCAATGGTGTTGAGCAAAGTATTGTCGTCAGTGAGCTCGTGCCGGGCGATATCGTTCTGCTGAAAGCAGGCGACTTGGTACCCGCCGATGGTTTGGTGATCGAGGCACGTGATTGTTTCGTTAACCAGTCGGTCTTGACGGGAGAGTCCTATCCGGTAGAGAAGCGCAGCACACTGATCGCAGAGCAGGGTGGCGATCTTCAGTCGGCGACCAATGCGCTGCTCATGGGCTCGTCGGTGGTATCGGGTTCTGCCACGCTCTGCATCGTGCACACTGGCTCGGCGACTGCCATGGGTGCCATCGCCGAGCATATTGTGGCTCCGACCGGGATGAGTACTTTTGATCAAGGCACGCGCAAGTTTAATGTCATGATCTTGCGCCTCACCATCGGCATGGTGCTGTTTGTGTTGCTGGTTAATTTACTGTCGCACAAGCCATGGCTATCGTCTTTTCTGTTTGCACTGGCACTGGCGGTGGGTCTCACACCTGAACTATTGCCGATGGTCGTGTCAGTCACCTTGGCGCGCGGGTCGGTGAGGATGGCGCGTGAGCAGGTGATTATCAAGCGTCAGCAAGCCATTCAGGAATTGGGTTCTATGGATGTGCTGTGTACCGATAAAACGGGCACCCTGACCGAAGCAAAAATACATATGGAATCCCATCTCGACCCATCCGGCGTTGAGAGCGAGCGAGTGTTAGAGCTTGCCTATTTAAATAGCTGGTTTGAGACCGGCCTGCGTAATCCAATGGATGAAGCCATCCTCGCGCATAAGAAAATCGATATCACTGGCTGGCAAAAAATCGATGAGGTGCCATTCGACTTCGAGCGACGACGCGTTTCCGTACTGCTGGAAAAAGAGGGGCAGCGACTATTGGTGGTCAAAGGTGCGCCGGATGAAATC
>CAZLJL010000270.1:0-765 GCA_964559785.1 uncultured Bifidobacterium sp. | reverse complement strand
ATAGCATCACCGCCGATCAGGTGGACGAATTAGATAGTGCTATCCGTGATCGCATACGCGATGTCTACCGGGCGCAGGAAACACAGGGATTCCGCGTACTGGCGATTGCGCATAAACCGGTAGCTATCGATCATCCGCATGCCGTAGTCGATGACGAATCCGCCCTGGTACTGGCAGGATTTGCAGCGTTTCTCGATCCGCCGCGAGAGAGCGCACGGCAGGCACTTAAAACATTGCTTGCTGCCGGCGTGGATGTGAAGGTGCTGACCGGCGATAGCGAACGCGTCACGCAGCATATTTGTCAGGTACTGGAATTACCGATCCGAGGTGTGGTGCTGGGCAGTGAGATCGAGCGGCTCGATCGGGCGGGCTTGCAAGCCCGAGTGAGTTCGGCAAATGTGTTTTGTCGATTGAACCCTGCACAAAAAGAGCGCGTGATTACCGCGCTACGTGCGCGGGGTCATGTGGTGGGCTATCTGGGCGATGGTGTCAATGATGCACCCGCTTTGAACAGCGCTGATGTGGGTATTTCGGTGGACGGCGCAGTCGATGTAGCTAAAGCGGCCGCCGACGTGATTCTCCTGAAGCATGACCTGAATGTCTTGTATCGCGCCGTGATGGAAGGTCGCCGAACCTTCGGCAATATCATGAAGTACATCATGATGGGGAGCAGTTCCAATTTCGGGAATATGTTCAGCATGGCGGGTGCTTCGGTGTTTCTACCCTTCCTGCCGATGTTGCCGACACAGATTTTACTGAACAATA
>CAZLJL010000269.1:0-2582 GCA_964559785.1 uncultured Bifidobacterium sp. | reverse complement strand
CGAGGGCGAAGCTGTTTCGTGCTGCATTCGCTGTATGGCGAGCCGTCACAAACCGTCAATGACAAGCTCAGTCGCTTGCTGTTCTTCATTGCCACGCTGAAGGATGCCGCCGCTGCAGCAGTGACTGCCGTGGTGCCTTATCTTGCTTACGCACGCAAAGATCGCAAGACACAGCCGCGTGATCCCGTCACCCTGCGCTATCTGGCGCAACTGTTCGAAGCTGTTGGTACAGATGCGCTCATGGTGCTGGAGGTACATAACCCCGCCGCATTTCAAAATGCATTTCGCTGCGTTACCGAGACGCTCGACTGTACCGCGCTGTTTGCCCAGCAGCTGGCTGATCGGCTCGGCGATTCTGCGGTGACTGTGGTATCGCCAGACGCCGGTGGCGTCAAGCGAGCAGCACTATTGCGGCAAAAGTTAGAACGCAATCTAGGCCGAAGTGTGACCCTGGGTTTCGTCGAAAAATTTCGTAGCGGCGGTGTGCTGAGTGGTGAATTGCTGGCGGGTGAGGTCAGCGGTAGGCATGTCTTGCTGTTTGACGATTTAATCAGTAGCGGGCAGACCTTGCTGCGAGCTGCGCGGGTTTGTCATCAACAGGGTGCGACAGCGGTTTGGGCGCTGGCAGCGCACGGATTGTTTAATGCAGATGCCGTAAGCGTACTTGGCGACCCGATCATCGAGCGTGTGTTCATCACCGACAGCGTGCCATTACGCGTTACACCTGGAAGTGCGTTGGCCAGCAAACTCGAGGTGGTCAGTTGCGCAGGCTTGCTGGCCGAGGCGATCCGCCGCTGTCATGAGGGCGGCTCTATTGTCGAGCTGATGCAGGCCTGATCCGACTGTATTAAGGCTGCATGCTTGAGCGATAGTTGCAGCCAAAGCCGCGCCCGATCCACCCATTCATGGTGGGGTCGATGGCTCTGCTCCGATAAGCGCAGGATAGCCAATCGCGCCCGGACTGCTGCCCTTAAGGACTGATAAAAATGCAGTAATGCAGGCGGTGGAAAGTCATTGGCGATGATCTGATACTGCTTGAGCAGAGCGTTGGCCACCGTCTCACCGGCCAGACGCTCGCAGTCGAGTGCGAGAAACCCAATCTCGTCAGCACAATCCAGTTGACGTAGCGCCGCTGAGAACTCCAGACAATCAATAGCGCCCACCTGATGGCTGATAAACACATGCTCTGCACGCAAATCGCCATGCGCCTCGACCATGCAGCCCTGCTGGATACGCGCATCTATCCATGCGCCATGGCTGAGCAGGAAAGCGCGCTGTTGTCGGCCTAGATGATCGATCGCTGCCATGGAAAGACAGTGCGGATACGCCAGCAGGGCAGATGTATTCTCACTGATCGTCTCGCTAATCGCTCTACGCCAATCATGTGGCGCTGGGCGTAGCGCGGGCAAGCTGCGATGAAAGCACGCGATACGAGCAGCGACGGCCCTCAGCACTGCTGAGCTCACGGTACCTTTCACAAGCTGATTACTCAGCATCACGCGTTCGGGTAGTCGCCGCATTCGAACCACGCAATCTACCGGTTCGCCGTCCGTACCAAATCGTAGTGTTCCGTTGGCATCACGCGAGATTGTTTCGACACTGAGGTAAACATCCGGCGCCAGCCGCCGATTCAGTCGTAATTCTTCGTGGCAGGCGTGGCAGCGGGCTTCCATGTTGCTGAAATCAAGGTAGGGAGTGCGCAGCGGCTTTTTCAGCTTCACAGCGTATTGGCCGGCCAGAAATACCCAGGACATGTGGGTCTCCACGGCCTCGACCGTCGAGATATTCCCGTAGGTCTCAGGGCGGCGTAGAAAGCGAAGCGTCGCTGGAGGGGTCTCTGCCATGCGACGCGAGCATCGGTTGCGGGACTTTGGGCGAGCTGCTTCGAATGGCGGAAGGTGCACGGGGTTGCCGAGTCTGCGGCAGCTCAGAAGTGCTCGTGCCGCAACGAATCTTATTGCGGCGCAGCAGCTTGCGTACAATCAGGGTTTTACGCTGTCTCCGGGCCCCCAACGCCCGGCGCCGCTGACGCAATTCAGGATTGGTCCCTCCCATGAAAAAAATCCACAAGCTGCTGGTTGCAAACCGTTCAGAAATCGCCATTCGCGTGATGCGCGCTGCCACCGAGCTAGGTATCCGTACGGTTGCTATTTACGCAGCAGAAGATCGATTTGCGCTGCACCGCTTCAAAGCGGATGAAAGCTATCTGGTCGGCGAGGGCAAGAAGCCAATTGCGGCCTACCTGGATATCGAGGACATCATCCGGATCGCGCTGGAGGCGGGGGTGGATGCGATTCACCCCGGCTATGGCTTTTTGTCCGAAAACCCGGATTTCGCGGAAGCCTGTAGCGCGAACGGCATTGCTTTTATTGGCCCGCAGCCTGAAGTGATGCGCACGCTGGGTAACAAGGTCGCGGCGCGTAATGCGGCCATTGCTGCCGATGTGCCGGTGGTACCGGCCACCAAGGCGCTGCCGCACGATATCGAGCAAGTGAAGGCGATGGCGGCGGAAGTTGGCTACCCCTTAATGCTGAAGGCGAGCTGGGGTGGCGGTGGCCGCGGCATGCGCGTGATTGAATCCG
>CAZLJL010000268.1:0-2620 GCA_964559785.1 uncultured Bifidobacterium sp. | reverse complement strand
GGTCGAAGCGATAAAAATCTTCGGCACTGACCAGATCAATGACACGATCATAGGCCGCGTTATCCAACAGCAAACCACCCAATACGGATTGCTCCGCCTCAATCGAGTGCGGCGGGACACGTAGGGAGTCGAGTTGGGGATCAGAACGGTCGTTCATAGACTCGCATTATACCGCTTACCATTCGGCAAAAATTTCAACATTGATAAGCGCCGATGTTCGTGATGGCCCTGTATGTCTGGCAAAAGTAGATACTGATGTCAAAAAAAAGCCGCCCGAGGGCGGCTTCTTTGCGTGCGGCTATGTAGCGGCCAGGCTTACTCGCCTGTCACCACGACCACCACCTCAGCAATCACATCGGTATGCAGCGACACCGAAAGTGGATATTCGCCGACTGCTTTCAATGGGCCGTTTGGCATCCGGATCTGTGACTTGTCCACGGTGAAGCCTTGTTTGCCAAGAGCCTCGGAAATATCGTGGTTAGTAACGGAGCCGAACAAGCGACCGTCAACACCCGCTTTCTGCGAAACTGGAACGCGCAAACCGCCCAGTTTTTCGGATTGAGCTTGTGCCGCCGACAGTCTTTCTGCAGCTGCCTTTTCGAGATCGGCGCGCTTTGCTTCGAACTCGGCAATCGCCTCTGCGGTTGCACGGCGCGCGATACGTTGAGGGATGAGGAAGTTACGACCGTAACCGTCCTTGACGCGTACGACGTCACCCAGGTTGCCCAGGTGCGCCACTTTTTCCAGCAAAATGACTTGCATATCGTTCTCCAGGTATTTCGTCAGTCAGCGCTTGATCAAGCGTTGTGCAGATCGGTGTACGGCAACAGCGCGAGGTAGCGAGCGCGTTTGATTGCGGTATCGACTTGGCGCTGGTAGTGCGCACGTGTACCGGTCAGTCGTGCTGGCATGATCTTGCCGTTTTCCTGGATGAAGTCCTTCAGCGTGTCGACATCCTTGTAGTCCACCTGCTCCACCTTCGCTACGGTGAAGCGGCAAAACTTTTTGCGCTTGAACAGCGGGTTTTGTTGCTTACGTTTTTCTTTGAGCTTGCTCTTGTCGAACTTTTTGCCAAATGCCATGACGTTGGCTCCTGTATTCAATAAATGGTTTCAATCGCCGAAAGATGAAAAACCAGGGATTTGCTGTTGCGATTCTTGCGGGCCATAAAGCCAGTGAATCTGAACATTTTTCCCATCTCAATGCGCTCCAGTTGGTCAGCGATTTCTCCAGCTGCGATGACCGCAACTTCGAATTCGACTTGCCGACGGGTGCTAGCCTCGACCTGCTCCGATGCATGCAGCAGTTTTGCTGCAACAATCGGAATACCCGCCGGTGTGTAGCGCTTAACTTCACGCTCGGCTAAGGTCGCGATGCACTGAAAGTGGTTCTCTCCTCGTTCGGTCAAGGACACAGCGCCGATCAGGCTGCGGGTGCCTCTGCGCGCGCTGCCTTGGCAGCATCTTCTTTCTGAACGCTCTTCATGATCGGCGAAGGCGCGGTTTCTGCCTTCTTCATGCGAACGGTCAGGTGACGCAGCACGGCATCATTGAACTTGAAGCCTGTCTCGAGTTCGGCCAGTGTTTCACCATCGCACTCGATGTTCATGCACACATAGTGCGCCTTGGCGAGCTTCTGGATCATGTAGGCCATCTGGCGACGACCCCAGTCCTCGACGCGGTGAACCTTGCCGCCGCGACCGGAAACCAAAGTCTTGTAGCGCTCGATCATCGCGGGCACTTGCTCGCTTTGGTCCGGATGGACAATAAAAACGATTTCATAGTGACGCATTGAATCTCCTTGTGGTCGGATTGTAAAAATCGCCCACCCCGGCGTCAGGACGAGTGTGGGAAGAGGAAAGCCCAAGATGATAACCCTTTCCCCACGAAAACTCAATCGAGACAGCGGGTTAGCCGACTTCTCCGCACAAAAAGCTTGCAATTTTGTGAGGGCTGTATAAAACTACAGGCTGTGTATTCAACCAGCACCGCAAAGGTTGTCAATGAATAAACTCACCGCCAGGCAAGAACAGATCCTCGGGCTTATCCGCGAAGCGATCGAGAACACCGGCTTCCCACCCACCCGCGCCGAGATCGCGCAAACCTTGGGTTTCCGGTCTGCGAATGCGGCTGAGGAACACCTACAGGCACTTGCCCGCAAGGGGGCCATTGAGATCACGCCCGGCGCATCGCGCGGCATTCGCTTGCTGGAGCGGCTGGCGGATGGTGCTCGTTTGTCCCGATTCGGTATCGGCCAAATGTCCCTACCTCACCCAGATCTGGCGCAGTTTTCATTGCCATTGGTGGGTCGGGTTGCGGCAGGCTCCCCTATCTTGGCGCAGGAGCATGTGACCGCCAACTACAACGTCGACCCAGCGCTTTTCACCGCACGCCCTGACTACTTGTTGAAAGTACGCGGCATGTCGATGCGCGACGCTGGCATCCTGGATGGCGATCTGCTCGCGGTCAAGAAAGCGGAGTCTGCGCGCGATGGCCAGATCGTTGTCGCTCGGGTGGATGATGAAGTCACCGTCAAACGTTTTCGTCGTAATGGCAGCGCTATCGAACTGCTCCCTGAAAACCCGGATTTCGAGATGATTCGCGTCGAGCCTGGTCGGCAT
>CAZLJL010000267.1:0-2629 GCA_964559785.1 uncultured Bifidobacterium sp. | reverse complement strand
TGCGCGACCAAATAAGATCGCGCGAGCGCAGCAACTGAAACGCACCCGCCATTTGTCGGTTATCCAGATAGCCCTGGCTCCACATCACATCATCCAGATAATCGAGCTGACTCTCGTCGATGAATAAGCGCAACTCACCGGATTCGGTAAAGTCGGTCTGCGCCGCTAGTAAGGTCATCGAGGCTAGATCATCACGCCCTTGTTGCGCCAACCAGCTGGCCAGAATAGCCAGCAGCGTGCCGCCCAGACAATAGCCGACGGCCTGTACCTGCTCATTCGCCTCGCGCTGACGTACGTGATCCAGTGCGGCCACCACGCCACTACGCAAGTAATCATCCATGCCAAGATCGCGGTCTTCAGCGGTCGGGTTGCGCCAGGAGATCATGTACACCGTATGCCCGCGCGATACCAGATAACGCACCAGTGAGTTATTGGGCGATAGATCAAGGATGTAGTACTTCATGATCCATGCCGGCACAATCAGTAGGGGCCGGCAATACACCTGGTCGGTTTGGGGTGCGTACTGGATCAACTCCATCAGATGATTACGAAACACCACCTGCCCCGGCGTGACTGCCACTTCCACACCGGGACGGAAATGCTCACTGCCTTGCGGCGGATGCCCGCCAAGCGCTCGCTCCCAATCCTCCATCAGAAATTGCCAGCCGCGCCATAGATTGCGTCCACCCTCGCGCCAGGTCGCTTCCAGTACCTCGGGATTAGTACCGATGAAATTCGCCGGTGAAATGACATCCAGTAACTGGCGTGAAGCAAACGAAGCCACATGCTGGTGATGCTCGGACATGCCACCAATACCGGTGGTCGCGTTATGCCACCACTGCTGCTGCATCAAGAAGCTCTGGTAGATCAGGCAGAACGGCCAGCGCTGCCACTGCGGCGCACGGAAGCGGCGATCCTGTTCTAGTGGCTCGATGCAGTGGGCATTTCCACCACCTGAACTCACTTTAGATGCCGCGACCAACAGCCGAGAGGCTTTTCGGGTGGCCTTTTGAATCAATAACTGCTGCTTACCAGGTGAAGCCGATAAATGTAACCACCAATCCATCCATGCCAGCGCAATGCTGCCTGGAGAGACGAACCCGGTGAATCGTGCAAGCGCAGCGTGGTACATACGATCTGTCGATGTCGGCTGGTCAGGTACTTCCGTAGCGTTAGGAGGATGGACACTTGCCAGCTCCGTAAGCTCGATGAATCGTCGATCCATAATTTCCTCAAGAGGGACACGCGCTGATACGATTTTTATTACCGAGATAAAATCCCCAGCCACTGCGAAATTGATCATTCAGAAAATCGATTCCGATTTAGTTTTTCTTTCTCAATACAGCAGTAGCCCTAAGAAGTTCTTTCTTTCTTTCTGCGAACCGTCGGCTTGTAGGTGGTGCCAATCGGAAGCCGCTTTATTTTTTTAAGTGCGTCAAAATTTATGATTTCTATCGACCGGTTATCTTTTTTCAAAACACCTATTTTGCACAGGCCAGATATAGTTCTGCTTACCGTCTCCAAGCTGACACCCAGATAACTGCCAATTTCTTCTCTTGACATCCTAAGGAGAAAGCTTTTTTCTGAATACCCTAGAGACTTAAACTTAAAAGAAAGGCTCAACAAAAACTTTGCCACTTTCGCATCAACCGGTAGTGAAGAAATCATAAATGAAGATTTTTGTTCGTTAACTAGCTGCTGACTCATCACGGAGATGATGTGATTCCTGAAGACCTCACCTTCAATATTTTGGCTTCTACAAAAATCCAGTGGTATTGAAATTAACTCGCTGTCGGTTAGTGCTTTCAATGAATTTGCAAATTTCGTATATGCAATGCCATCTAGTCCGACCATTTCACCTTTCATCGGGAAATCAATCACTTTCTCATTCCCGTGAGTGTCAGCCCAAGTGTTCTTCAAAAAACCTGAATAAACCAGATAAATCATCTCGCACTTATCGCTGGATAAATACACATGGCGACCAGCCTTGACCCTTACGTGGAGGAACTTTTGGGCGAAGAAATTCAGGTTCTGTCTCGACTCAATACCGCAGAGGGAAAAAAGTTGCTCAGTGCTCGACGATATACGCGGCAAATTGTCCATGGCCTTGGATTTAGGCTTTAAAACCTCGGGGCCCAAATAATCAGCATTAAATTGAATTAACTTTTCCATAGTTGCCTCAGAGAAATTTTATGATAAAAACTTTATTTTTTTGACGAAATGCATAATAATGCGAAACAATTAAAGAGCAAATAAATTTTTCTATTTTCTTGTTGCGCAACAAAGTCTTAATGGAACATTTTCTTAATATGTATTAGGTTTTCAATTGTTCCATTGGCGGAATAATTCCCTTAAGCAGTAAACTAAATAACAGGTACCTTAAGTAGATTTTCTCGAATAAATTTATTGTCTTTTAGGCGGCTGGAAAGCTTATTTACTGCATCAAGCAATTTATGATGAGAGCGTCGGTTCTCTGAGCGAGTAGGAGTAGAACCGTAATTCACGCAAGTTAATCGTCGTAGGCTTCGGATATCAATTTAGGGGCGGCATGCATAATCAGGATTTGTATATTTGCTCTGATGAGCTTCGGGAACTCACCAAGTCTGGCGGTAGCTGGTACCAGATTCAC
>CAZLJL010000266.1:0-2631 GCA_964559785.1 uncultured Bifidobacterium sp. | reverse complement strand
GACAGCAACGCCAGCATGAGATCAATTTCGGCTGTCGTTACATTCAGCGCCGACATAAAGCGTAGCAAATCCGGCCGCGGCGAGTTCAACAGCAAGCCCTGCGGCTCAAGGTCGCGCGCGATCTCGACGATCTTGCCGCCGATGGGCTTGCCGAGCTTCAGCGCGCGCAGCAAACCCTCGCCGCGTTCACCGTCCAAGCCATGTTGGTCCGATAGCTTCAGCAAACCATCACGCAGGTAGTTGCCCTTGTCGATGACGGATTGCAGAAAGCCGGGCTTGAGCAGTTCTTCCAGTACCGCGATTCCCGCTGCGGTCATCAGGGGGTTGCCGTTGTAGGTACCGCCCTGATCGCCGGGTTCGAACACGGCGCAAGCTTCTTTACAGAGCAAGGCGGAGAGCGGTACACCACCGCCAATGCCTTTACCCAAAGTCATGATGTCAGGCTCGATATCTGACAGTTGATAGGCAAACAGTTTGCCGGTACGACCCATGCCGGCCTGTACCTCGTCGACGATCAGTAGCAGATCGTGCTTGGTGGTCAGTGCGCGCAAGCCCTGCATGAATGCTTTGGTGGCGGGGATGACACCGCCTTCGCCTTGCACCGGCTCCAGCATTACCGCGACGGTGTGCTTACCGATCAATGCCTCAACGCTGGCCAGATTGTTCAGCTCAGCTTTTGGGAAGCCCGGCACTTGCGGTGCGAACATGGTGTCCCAGCCTTCCTTGCCGGAGGCTGACATGGTGGCCAGCGTGCGTCCGTGAAAGCTGTGCTCGAAAGTGATGATCTCGAAGCGGTTCTCGCCCGTTGCGTTCTTGTGAATCTTGCCCCACTTGCGCGCTAACTTGATCGCGCCTTCATTAGCCTCTGCGCCGCTGTTGGCGAAGAACACGCGATCAAAGCAGGAATGCTCGGTTAGCATGTTGGCGAGCTTGATCGAAGGCTCATTGAAGAATGCCGGGGATGGATTAATCACCTTTTTTGCTTGCGCTACTAGGGCATCTTGCAAGCATTGCGGTGAGTGACCCAGGCAGTTCACGGCCCAGCCCTGCAGCCAGTCGAGGTAGCGTTTGCCGTTATGGTCGGTCAGCCACATGCCCTGACCTTCGGTGAAGACCAACGGCGGGCGGTTGGTGATGTATAGCAGCGCCTCGGTCGGGTAGCGATCAAACGCGTGATTCGGGGCTTCAGGCTTGTTCATGGTGTGTCCAGGCGTCAGGCGGTGGCATCGGCGAGGTCCGCCTCGGAGGTGAACGCATCTGCGTAGAACTCATCAGCAGGTAGCCGACAGGTACCGGTGAAGTCTTTTTGTGCGGCGTCGATCACGACCGGGGCGCCACAGGCGTACACCTGATATGCCGACAGGTCGGGTAAATCGTCCATGACTGCGCGATGCACAAAACCGGTACGGCCTGTCCAGTGATCCTCGGGCAGCGCGTCGGAGACCACCGGTACGTAACGGAAGTTCGGCAGAGTCTGTGCCCAGGTTTCGCACAGCGCGTGCATATAAATATCTTTAGGTCTGCGACCGCCCCAATAAAGCGTCACAGGCCGTGTCGATTTTGCGTGCGCCCAGTGCTCTACGATCGCTTTGATCGGCGCAAAACCAGTCCCGGAGGCCAACAGCACGATCGGCTTATTCGAGTCTTCGCGCAGGAAAAAGGTACCGAGCGGGCCTTCGAAGCGGAGAATATCTTTCTCCTTCATCGCGCTGAATACATGGTCGGTGAATACACCGCCGGGCATGTGGCGAATATGAAGTGTGAGTAACTCATCCGCATGCGGTGGAGTCGCGATACTGTAAGCACGGCGCTTGCCATCCTTCAGCAAGAATTCGACATACTGGCCAGCCTTGTACTGTAGTCGCTCGGTCGCAGGTAGTTGTAGCGACATCAGCATGACATCATCGGCGGCGCGTTCGAGGTGGGCAACGCGCACTGGTAGCTTCTTGATCTGGAATTCGCCGACGCCGAGTACTTCGCGCGCCTCAATGGTGACATCAGTTTGCGGCACGGCACAGCAGAACAGCGTTTGGCCCGCAGTCTGTTCCGCGGCTGATAGCGCTCGTTCCTGATGCGGCCCGAGTTCGACGCTGCCAGAGACTAATTTGCCCTTGCAGCTGCCGCAGGCGCCATTTTTACAGCCATATGGTAGTTGTACACCCGCGCGCATCGCGGCCGCCAGCACGGTTTCGCCGGCTTCGCAGCTAAATTGTCGCCCGCTTGGATTAACACTTACTTGGAACGTCATACAATCTCTGACATGAAAGATTCAAAACTAATCGGCAAGCCGCGTCTATTGATCATCGGTTGTGGTGATGTTGGTATGCGCTTGCTACCCATGGTGCGTGACCGTTTCCGGATTTTTGCAGTTACCAGTCAGCCACAGCGTTTGAGCGAGCTGCGCTCGCATGGCGCGCTGGGTATTGTTGCCAACCTCGACTACCCCGAACAACTACACCGGCTGCGTGGGCTTGCTGACACTGTGGTGCATTTGGCACCGCCGCCGACTGAGGGAACGATCGACCGCCGAACACGACACTTGACCCGTATTTTACCGCGCGGCGGCAGATTGGTTTATGTCAGCACCACGGGCGTCTACGGTGATTGTGGTGGTGTCCAGTTTGATGAAAC
>CAZLJL010000265.1:0-2671 GCA_964559785.1 uncultured Bifidobacterium sp. | reverse complement strand
CTGAAGCCAAAGCCTATGCCGACTGGCTGGCGACGAAGACCGGTAAGCCATATCGCTTGATTTCTGAATCCGAGTACGAATACGCGGCCCGTGCCGGTAGCAAAACCGCCTGGTTCTGGGGCGGTAATGATGCCAAGGCCAAGGCCTGTGAATATGCCAACTTGCACGACGAAGTTGGCAAACAAGCGCACCCTAATTATGTTTGGTCGCACGTACTGTGCAGCGATGGTGCAGCGGAGAACGCCGAGGTTGGTAAATACCAGCCCAATGCATTCGGGTTACACGACATGCTCGGTAATGTGCGTGAGTGGGTGGCGGATTGTCACATCCTCGGCTACGCCGGCGCACCAACCGATGGCTCGGTACGCAAGCACGAGGGTGGATGCGAGAAGCGCGTCGTACGCGGCGGGGCGTGGTTAGATGGCCCCTCTACCGCACGTTCAGCGTATCGCTATTCAGAGGTTGAGAATATGCGCAACTATCAAACGGGCTTTCGTCTCGCGCGCGACCTCTAATTTTAAAAACTCATTTTTCCCAGCGCTGCTTGTGGTACACGATCACTGGCACCGCAGAGTGCGCAATAACGCGCTGGGTTTGACTGCCCATGAGCAGTTTGTCGAGTGCATTACGACTACGCGGTGCGATCCAGATCGCATCGCAGCGTTTTTTCTGAGCGACTGCGATGATCTCCTCATACGGGTGATCATGGCGGGTCACGATGGCGGTGCATTGCACGCCAGCCTCTTCAGCTAATTCACGAATTTTGCTGACGCTCTTTTGAGCAGCGCGATCCTGTACGCTACTGAATTCTTCTGCCATCATGTCCAGCCCAGCGGCATCGGAAAACCCCATCGCAGGCAGTGGGCGGGAGACACACAAGGCGACGATATGCGCGTTCCACTCCGATGCAAAACCGATAGCAGCCCTCGCTGAGGTGAGTGACAGAGCCGAGCCATCCGTGGGTACGAGGATTTTTCTGAAGATTTTTATCATGGTTGTTTTGAATAATGAGTGAATATCGCCAAGGAACCGTCGCGCAATATATCAGTGAAGTTCCCAAAAAAATTGACTTGAGTCAATCGATATCGGGTGTGCAATAGCGCGCTGCGGGCGAGCCAGTAAACTGCCTGCGTGGTGGCGCCTTCGGTACGCAATTGTATTTTATTAACTTGATAATATTATTGCCGAACTACTCGCGCTTAATTCAGTCACGTCTAATTCAGTCACGCCTAATTCATTCGATCGCAAACCACTCACTTTCGACACCGCTTTCATCATCAGGTAAACACCATTCATCTTATGTCTGAGCTTCATACTTTCCCGGCGCATCAACTGCTTGCTATGTACCGCAGCGGGCACTTATCGCCGGTTGAAGTGACGAATGATGTGCTTTCGCGTATTGAGCAGTTGAACCCGACGATTAATGCGTTTTGTTTAGTGGATGCCGAGCGAGCACTCGATAATGCGCGCAAAAGCGAGCAACGCTGGCAAGCGCATCGCCACAACGGTGCGGCCGTCGGTGCACTGGAAGGTGTGCCGACCTCGATCAAGGATTTGATTCTCACCCGTGACTGGCCGACCCTGCGTGGGAGTCGCACAGTCAACCCTGCTCAAGCGTGGGAGGTTGATGCACCGGTGACAGCGCGTCTGCGTGAGGCCGGTGCAGTCTTACTTGGCAAAACCACGACACCGGAATTCGGTTGCAAGGCCGAGACCAACTCGCCGTTGTATGGCATTACTCGCAACCCTTGGAACTTGTCGTGTACCACTGGCGGATCATCGGGCGGTGCAGCCGCAGCAGTTGCAGCGGGCATGGGACCACTCGCGGTCGGCACCGATGGCGCAGGCAGTGTGCGTATCCCTGCCGCGTTTTGCGGCAATGTCGGTTTGAAGCCAAGCTTTGGTCGTGTACCCGCGTATCCGTTGTCGCCCTTCGGCACGGTCGCACATCTCGGACCTCATGCCATGAGCGTGATTGATTGCGCCTTGATGCTGAACGTGATGAAGCAGCCCGATGCCCGCGACTGGTTCTCCCTGCCATTTGATGCAACCGATTACACCGCAAACTTGGAGAAGGGTATTCAGGGTCTGCGCGTGGCGTACTCGCCGACCTTAGGTTATGCCAAGGTGGACCCTGAGGTGGCGAAGCGCGTTGACGAGGCGGTACATAGCTTGCAGGATCTCGGCGCACACGTTGAGGAGTGCGATCCAGGATTTACAGATCCTATCGATATCAGCGTCGGGCTTTGGTTCGCGGTGGTGCACCAGTTGTGGACGGCCATGTCACCTGAGCAGCAGGCATTAACCGATCCGGATTTTCAGGCGCAAGCAGTGCAGGGTGCGCAATACACGTTCGCTGACATTCACCGCTTGCAGCTACGTCGGGCTGAGTTGGGCTCAATGATGCGGCAGTTCATGCAACACTACGATGTACTGGTCACACCAACCGTCGCAGTACCAGCTTTCGAGGCGCGTGCGGCCGGTGAAGTGCATTTCGATGCACAGCAGTTTCTGGGCTGGACACCGTTCAGCTACCCCTTCAATCTCACTCAGCAACCCGCGATTACGGTTCCGTGTGGACTTACAGGCCAGGGGCTACCCGTCGGCCTGCAAATTGTCGGGCCGATGTTTGATGATGCGCTGGTGCTGCGGGTGGCGCGCGCTTATGAGT
>CAZLJL010000264.1:0-2681 GCA_964559785.1 uncultured Bifidobacterium sp. | reverse complement strand
TGGTTGTCTGGAGAACTGAGCATGAGACTCATGTGGAAGATTTTCGCTAGCCTGTCGCTGTTATTGATGCAATCCAGCTATGCGGCAACGTCGCTCGTTGAACCGTTTGACCAAGCAACATGGCGATCTCTCATTGGCAAGCAGGAGCAACCAGCGCTGGTTATTTTTACTTCCGTGACTTGCATGCATTGCCCGGCAGCGATCAAGCGCTTGGCCGCCAAGCGCAGCGCTATTGCATCGCACGTACCCTTGTATGTGGTGTCGATAGATGGTGAGAGCAACGCCACCTTGCTGCAAGATCCGCACTATGCGCCGGCGGATCGCTTGTTTCTTTTTCGCGGTCGCAGCCAGGTACTCCAGTTTTCCGTCAATCCGGAGTGGCGTGGCATGACGCCGTATGTTGGATATATTGATAGCCGCGGTGATGCGCGTTTCTCGCTGGGCGAACCAAAGGACGCCTTGCTATCGGAGTGGTTGAGAGCGAAATAAAACAAGGCACCCGCAGGTGCCTTGTTTTCACAGCATGACCAGCAGTTTAGTCAAATACCGGTGACTCGACGCCCAGTACCTTGTGTAGCTTTGGTGAGGTCGTGGTGTACTGCATGTGGATTTTCTTGTCCGGGAAAATATACGGCGCGGCACCGAAAGCGGCTAATGCCGCCTCGTGGAAGCCCGACAGAATGAGTTTCTTCTTGCCGGGGTAGGTGTTGATATCGCCGACGGCGAATATGCCGGGGACATTGGTCTCGAATTTTTCGGTATCCACGACCAATTGCTTGCGCTCGATAGCCAGCCCCCATTCGGCGATAGGACCGAGCTTGGGTGATAGGCCGAAGAACACCAGCAAATCATCCAGCGGTAAACGGCGGGTGACGCCATCGGCGCCCGTGACCTTGATCTCGGTAAGGGTATCGTTGGCTTCTTCAAACCCGGTCACTTGACCGATCAGCAGCTGCATTTCGAATTGTTCGCAAAGGTCACGCATTTTTGCGACCGAGGCGGGTGCAGCACGGAATTCCTCACGGCGATGAACCATGATGACGGACTCGGCCTTGCCATGCAGGTTAAGCGCCCAGTCGAGAGCGGAATCACCGCCGCCACAGATCACGATATTGCGGCCTTCGAAACGTGCTGGGTCCTTGACCCGGTAAAACAGTTGCTTGTTCTCGAATTTGTCGATGCCATCTACCTTGATGGTGCGAGGCTGAAATGAGCCAACGCCGGCAGCGATGAAAATCGTTTTGGTGATGAACTTCGTACCGGTAGATGTCTCGAGATCAAAACGACCATCGTCACGCTTGTGAACCAGCGTGACTTCCTGCCCGAGGTGGAATTCGGCACCAAAAGGCGCGATCTGTTTCAGCAGGCTGTCGGTCAGTTCCTGACCTGTGCAGATCGGGACTGCCGGGATGTCATAGATCGGCTTGTCCGGATAGAGTTCGACGCATTGGCCGCCGACGGCAGTCAGCGAGTCAATCACATGCGCTTTGATTTCCAATAGGCCGAGTTCAAAAACTTGGAACAGGCCAACCGGGCCAGCACCGACGATCACGGCATCGGTTTCAATAGGGGCGTGGACAGAAGTATTCATGAGGATCAAAAATCACTAGCGGACCGACACGGGTCCGGGTGCTGAGCGCCTGCGTGGAGCAGGCGCGCTTGGGTTGAACGGTTTAGCGCTCGAGGTACTGGAGCTTGTCTTTAACGTCTTTCCAGTCGTCCGCATCAGCCAGTGCACTTTTGGATTTAGTGATTGATGGCCATTTACGGGCCAATTCAACGTTCAATTTAATGAACTGCTGTTGATCGGCCGGCACGTCTTCTTCCGCATAAATCGCGTTGACAGGGCATTCGGCGACACAGACAGCGCAGTCGATACACTCATCAGGCTCAATCGTCAGGAAGTTCGGACCTTCCCGGAAGCAGTCCACCGGACAGACATCGACACAATCCGTGTAGCGGCAGCGGATGCAGGATTCGGTTACAACGTGGGTCATGAGGCGCGTCCTATCGGTTTGTCGAGCGCAAATCGCAAAGCCTTGTATTTTAAGGCAAATAAGCCCCGCCCACAAACCGCGCTTAGATGTTTTCTGAATATGCTAATACTCCGCGCAGAGTATATCCGGCACTGCTAGTGCGGGTATTCAATGGCCATCTGGGCGCTAGCCCGGCGACTAGCCGTTAAATTATTTATGAAAAGCGCTGAATACTAATCATGCTCTCCGGCACCGATGGTCGGTCTTGGAAGTCGCTCGCCGCGATAAATCTTTTACTCGATCGAAGGGGCATCATGGACACATCAGCCGCACGTAACGCAATTTTCCGGCGTATCCGGCAGGCGCAGGGTCGCCCTGAGCAGGTGACGGATGCTGAAAATCAGCAGGTGCAGCAGTACCTCGACCAGCATGTGCCTGGTCCACGCCCAGACATCGGCGATGACCTGATCGGGCGCTTTTGCGAACAGGCCGGGCGCACCTCGCAAACGCTGGACCGTGTGATCTCCTCTCAGGACGTACCTACGGCAGTGGCGCGCTACCTCGACGGACTGGGCATTCAACGGCAGGCGATCGCCTGGCCTTGAGTAAGGCCGGGTCAGACGCCGAGTAACTCGACATCAAATATCAGTGTGGCATGCGGTGGGATCACGCCACCGGCTCCTTGAGGTCCGTAGCCAAGCGAAG
>CAZLJL010000263.1:0-2684 GCA_964559785.1 uncultured Bifidobacterium sp. | reverse complement strand
ATTACCGATACCCATGAGGCACAAGCCCGCTTCGATCTGGCGCAGGCACAAGAGATCGCTGCGCTCAATGATCTGGAAGTCAAACGTAATCAACTCGCACAACTGACTGGACATACGCCAAACGTTCTGCGTGGACTGGCGCCTGGCGTGAAATTGTCAGCACCCGAACCTTCGGCTGTCGAGCAATGGGTAAGCAATGCTGAATCAGGGAACGTCGGTGTGGTCGCGCAAGGGCTGGCTGCAGAAATCGCCAAACTCGATATCCGTCGGGCTAGCGCCGGCCATCTGCCGACAGTCGATGCGGTAGCAAGTTACACCGATTCGAAAAGTGCGTTCTTGAGCTCTCCCTTCACCAGCACCGTGACCAATATCGGCGTGCAATTGAATATTCCGATTTTTTCCGGCTATGCCACCAGCAGCCAGGTGACGCAGGCCGTGGCGCTGGAGGAGAAGGCGCGCGCAGATCTCGATACCGCGCGTCGCAGCGCAGCGCAGGGTGCTCGCACTGCTTATCTTGGTGTGCAAAGCGGTCTCTCTCAAGTCAGCGCACTGGAAGCGGCAGAACGATCCAGCCTGCTCGCACTGGAAGCGAACAAGCTTGGCTATGAGGTTGGGGTTCGAATCAATATCGACGTCCTGAATTCACAGCAGCAGTTGTACTCGACCAGGCGTGATCTGGCAAAAGCACGCTATGACACGCTAGTCGCTGGTCTAAAACTGAAAGCAGCCTCCGGCGCCCTGTCGGAAGCTGATCTGGAAGCGATCAACGCGCTCCTCGAGACGCGCTAAATGTACGGCGCTTAGGCGCCGCTGGTATTGACTTGTCAAGCGGTTGGGTTAAAGCCCGACCCTATACAGGCTATTTTTTCTATGGTGCGAATAATCATGAATACAAATAAAACAGCCCGCACACTCCTGATACCCGCTCTGCTACTCGCCATCAGCAGCTGTGGCAAAAAAGAGGAACCAAAGGCATCCGCAAACGCTGCACCACCTCCTCCGATGGTGTCGGTGATTACGGTAGCGCCCGAGCAAGTTACGAATGTCAGCGAACTACCCGGACGGGTCGAGGCAGTTCGTACTGCTGAGGTACGCGCGCGGGTCGGCGGTATCGTGCAACGACGCCACTTTAATGAGGGCAGTGAGGTGCGCGCCGGTCAGCCACTGTATCAACTGGATCCAGCGCCCTACATGGCGACAGTGGCTAGCGCCCAAGCCAGCGTTGGACAAGCAGAGGCCAATGTCACGCGCGCCGAGGCAAATCTCGCCCAAGCAACGACCAAGGTGAACCGCTACCGTAACTTGGTTGAGTCGAACGCCGTCAGCAAACAGGAATTTGATGATCTCAGCAGCGCACAAAAGCTGGCTGCTGCCGATGTCAGCGCTGCGCGTGCCGCCGTTGATACTGCACGCGCTGTACTCGACACCGCGAAACTGAATTTGTCGTGGGCAAACGTGTCAGCACCGATCTCGGGACGTATCGGCCGCACACTGATCACTGAGGGCGCACTGGTAACGGCAAATGATACCCACGCACTCGCCATCATTCAGCAACTGGATCCCATCTACATCACGCTGAGCCAGTCATCGGTCGAGATGGCACGACTGCGCGAGATCATGACGCAGTCTGGTCGGAATGGCGTGAAAGCCAAACTGACCCTCGTTATGGAAGATGGTCGTAGCTACCCACAGCCAGGACAGTTGCTGTTCTCGGAAGCCGTGGTCGACCCGCAGTCCAGCTCGGTGATCCTGCGCGCACAATTTCCGAACCCGCAGCGAACCTTACTGCCGGGCATGTATGTGCGCGTGCGTGTTGAGCAGGGCGTTCGTCCCGGCACCATCACCGTACCGCAACAAGCCGTGATGAGGACCGCTGATGGTTCGATGGTGATGACGGTGGATGCCGAAGGTAAGGTCGCACCGCGACCTGTGAAGACCGACGGTGCCTACGGCAGCAACTGGATCGTCAGCTCAGGTTTGAAAGCCGGTGACACCGTGATCGTTGAGGGCTTGCAGAAAGTGAAACCGGGTGCACCCGTCAAAGCACTGCCATGGACGCCCGCTGGCGCGCCTGCCGCACCGAGCGCCGGCGCAATGCCACCACCAGCCGCAGGCCCAGCAGCCGCTGCTGCACCGAACGCCACGCCTACAAAAAAATAAGGAGGCCGTTCCATGGCCAAGTTCTTTATCGACCGCCCGGTTTTCGCATGGGTGATCGCACTATTTATTCTGCTTGCCGGCATTCTATCGATCCCTAAATTGCCGATCTCGCAGTACCCGGTGATCGCGCCACCGACCGTGATCGTGAATGCGATTTACCCCGGCGCCTCTGCGCAGACAGTCGATGAGAGTGTCACCAGCTTGATCGAGCAGGAGATGAACGGCGCAGAGAACATGCTGTACATCGAATCGCAGAGTCAGTCAGACGGTGGCTCACAGGTCTCAGTCACTTTCAAAACCGGTACCAACCCCGAGCTCGCTGCAGTCGATGTACAAAATCGTCTGAAACGTATTGAGGCACGACTACCTCAGGCCGTCGTGCAGCAAGGTGTGACGATCACCCGCGCACGCAGTAATTTGCTGATGTTCGTCAACCTGCGCGCGACCAATGACTCGGTCACCCCCGTCGCACTCGGTGACTATATCGCGCGCAATATTCTGAACGAGGTCAAACGGATTCCCGG
>CAZLJL010000262.1:0-2714 GCA_964559785.1 uncultured Bifidobacterium sp. | reverse complement strand
TTCGAGATTGAGGCGATCGAGCCGGTTCACTACGTCTGCCATTTCAGCAACTGAGCCGGTTGGGGAGCACCGGCGCAGGGTTGATCTACCACCGCCCCACCAGCACACGGCCTGAATCACCAACCATTTGCGGCTCTTGTCGCCGATTGAGCGTCATCGCCTGCTTGCCAACCATCTCCAGCACATAGGACTGCAGCTCTGCGGCGGTAATCTTGCCATCACGGTTCTCATCGGCATCCCCTTCCATCCCCTTCATCAGGTAGTAACTGAAGATACCGTGCTTCAGATCCGGGCTGGACGACGCAATTTGATCCGGTGCCGAGGCGGTAAACACCGTGAACTCACTTGGGAAGCTTGCACTGGTCGAGTTGAGTGCTAGTGGGCGTGCGCTATTGAGCAAAGTATCACCGGTACGAATCTGCCCGCTATAACAAGCATCCATAAACATAGTGACCGACTTGGGCTTCACCGCCTGCAGCGCCGCGATGATTTCCTGTTGATTGAGCGCGGTCTTGGCGATGAACTGACGATCGGCTCCCTGAGGAAGAATATACAAACTCTTACCATCTTCACCCGGCAGGCCATGCCCGCTGTAAAACACATAGACATCGGTCGTGGATTTTTTCACCTTCACAGGTAACCAGTTCTGGAATGCGGCCAAAATCTCAACCTCATCAGCCTGCTCATCCAGCATCAGCTTGATATTTTCCGGGCGAACGCCGAGTGCTCGGATCGCGTAATCGTAAAAAGCACGCGCATCTTCATTTGCAAACTCAGCCTTCGGTACACGCTTGTAGTTTTGAATACCGATGATGATGGCTACTGCATCTGCAGCGGGACGGGTACGTACATTTGCAGGATTGAGACTAACGAACCGCGGCGATGAATCGGCCAAGGCGCGACTCACCGTAATGGTTTTGCTTTCGGTATTACCAAACACATCGATCGCCACAATCTTGAAATTAGACGTTTGTGCCGCACGAGCAACTCGTTTGATCTGATAGACACCGTCAGCCCGACCACCCTCTTCACTACCATCGATTTTCAGCGATGCGGTATCCGCGTTGGTCTTAATCGTGATCGAGAAACCGCCCTCCGAATCCGGTTGTGTATGAGAGACCTGTAAACTCAGACGCTGCGTCGTGCGGGCCTGCTCACGCTGTCTTTTATCCTCGTCGAGACGCCGCCGCTCTTCAGCAAGTTGCTGACGCTCGCGCGCGATCTCGTCACGGTCCCGATTTCTGGCAGTGACATTCGCGGCATTCGGTAAAGTAACCTTGGCCTCACGGACGAAATTATCATTCTCCCAGATGCCCTCCATCTTCCTGCCATCGACAAAGGTAAAAATCCCTTTGCCGCTACGCTTGACACCCTTGAACTCGCCAACATAGCGGTCGCCATTCGCATGGGTGTAGACGCCCTGACCCAAAGGCTTACCGTCCTTGTAGCCACCGACATACTTATCGCCGTTACCGTAGGCATAAGACCCAAAACCATTCAACAAGCCATTGCGCCACTCGCCTTCCAGTACATCGCCAACGTAGTTTTTTTCAAATTCAATACGATAACGCCCCCAGCAGTTATGCCATTTTGCGAAACGCTCGAGATCTGTTTTTTTGGACGCATCCGGCCGTGGGCACGGCGGTAGTGAACTTGAATTAGTTTGGTTTGATTCCGGTTTAAACACATCCGGATCCAGGCCATACCTGCCGATGATGAGTGGCAAATCCACTTTGGTTTCACGCGTGAATTTATCATTCACCCAAAAACCCTCTTGCCGACGACCATCAATAAAACTGTAAATGCCTTGCCCATTGCGAAGTCCATCCTTGAACTCACCAATGTATTCATCTCCGTTCATCCAGCGATAAGCGCCGAACCCACTAACTTTTCCGTCCTTGTAGAGGCCAATGTGTTTGTCACCTTTATTGGCGTTATCCGCCAAGTGGAAATAGGAACCTAGACCATTCGGCTTATCGTCGTCATATTCGCCTACGTAGCGATCACCCGAGGCATAGAAATAGGTACCCTGCCCGCTGCGCATGCCCAGCTTAAATTCGCCTACATATTTACTGCCGCTATTCCAGCTGTAAACACCTTGGCCATGAAAGAAGCTGTCCTTGAACTCACCAACATACTTATTGCCGTTCGCATACAAGTAATTGCCCTTACCATTCAGGCCACCATCACGCCACTCGCCCTCGAGAATATCGCCCTGATTCTCCTTGTTAAGCTCGACCCGATAGCGGCCCCAACAATTATGAAACTTGGCGAATCTTTCCGAATCAGTCGACTTTGAAAAATCCGGCCTAGGGCAAGGCGGAAGATTATTCACATTGCTTGTTTGCGCCTGCGCAGCAACGGCAGCGCAAAGCCATATCAGGACAAAAAAAGCCCGGCTCGAGAAATGACTGAGTGGTGAATGAAAAATCATACTGGCGCCAGAAAACACTATATGCCCATTGGGTTATGCGGTGCCGATCACAGCGAGATTTTGAGTACTATCGAGTACTTATTCCGGCCGGCGGGTCAGCGCTGCCTAAGAATACAGTAGGTCACCACACCCCAGACGGCGCCAAGAAGGTTTGGCGATGAAATTGGCTGGCTAAAGCCGTTTGAATGAATTTGCTCTGCGCGAAATCGTTGCACCGATAATTCGTCATTTATCAAAACGATAACCAACTGATTTTCACCGGGCGTTGCGGAACGGTCAA
>CAZLJL010000261.1:0-2747 GCA_964559785.1 uncultured Bifidobacterium sp. | reverse complement strand
GCAAATAGTGACTTCAGCGACTTGCAGGCAGCAAAGCTGTCTGCAATGACCTGACAGGACGCAGCCACGGATCGGGAGGCATGCCGGTACGAGCGGCGTAGGTCTCGGCCTCTTTACGGGTCGCGAACGGTCCCGAGATCACGGCAAACTTCACCCCTTTATCCTGGGTGTTGACTGCCACGATCATCGCCTTCGTCAGCGCGCCAAATTGTGCACGCCACTCTTGCGCCTCTGCCATCGACCCCAGCGATACATGCTGCACGAAAAAGCTGCCGGCCTTGGTCTGCCGAACCAGCTGATCCACGCCACGTTCCGAGCGCGGTGCCAGCGCGTCGGCTGGTTTGACCTCGGCCTTGGTTTCAGGCCGTGGCTCCGCTTTCGTGTCCCCCTTCGGGTCCGCTTTTAGATCGGGTTTTGCTTCGGGTTTAGCTTCCGTCTGCGCGGGCACGGCAACAGGGACGTCAGGCTTGACCTCAGCTGGTGCAGATTCCGCTTTTACAGTGCTTGAATCGGCAGCAGGGGCGGGAACTGAAGGGGCAGCAGCGTCGGCTGGCGCCGCCGCAGTGGCGGCTTGGGCAGCTTCCGCTGCTTTTTCTTCTTCCAGCTTGGCGGTCGGTGGCTTGCCAACCACCGCCACCAGGGCGTCCATCGCCCAGGTTGGCAGGTTGTCTTTCAGCAGCGGTGAGTTGGCCAGCAGTGGCGAGGCCTTGTCTGCAAATAGCAGTAGCAAAACGCCGATCGAAACGGTCAGCATGAGGATCAACGCTGCGATCCAGCGCAGCAGCCGACTGACCAGACCAAGTCTGGGCGCGGCCTCAAGCGCGGGTTTGGCTGTCGTTGCTGCATCAAAGCTGGGCTCAGTGCGGCGCTGGCGTTCTGCCTCGGCCTGGTCTTCTTGTTCCTGACGTTCTTTGCGTGCGACAGCCAGTTGCGCTTCAAAGCGTGCCTGTGCCGAGCTGGTTTCGGCCGGTTTGTCTTTTTTCGGCTTGGGCGCGATTTTCATCTCGGCGTACCCGGTCGCGGTGAGTATTTTTTTCACCTCGATTTCGCAACCCATCGCGCGCGCCACATTCAGCAGCGAATCGCCTTCAGCACGGGTCGGAGTTTCAACCGGCCAGCGCACCAGGCGTTGCCCGAAACTGTCGAGCGTGCGCTCATGCAGTTGCATACCCAGCTTATCGACCAGCATGACCAGGGAAACATTCGCGCCGGGGAAATCCTGCACCAGTCGTGCCAATAACTGCAGATCCCGTTGGCTAATCGCTTTGGCATCATGGGCTAGCAGCACGCGGCGCGGGGCAGTGGAGTTTTCTGGATTGCGCGCGTCTTCGATCGAAATATCAGACAGTATTTGGTTAAAACGTTCGAGCAATTGCTCGGTGTTCTGCGGCAGAAAAACCTCGACCTGCAGGCCGGCAGTTTTACGCAGTTTGGCCAGCACCAGTCGGCCATAGTGGTCGAGCACACCTTCGCTATTCGACGACAGCGCGAGCGATTGGCTACTCTCACGCACTGCACGCATCACATAGTCGAAGCGACTACGATCGGAAGCGCGCAGGAAAATCCCGTCGCTGCTGACGATCTCGTTGCTGGTCTCGAGCTGCTGGTCGGTCACGTGACGGCCTCTTCAAGTTTTCCGTTCGAGTCGAACTGCATATTCTTAGGTACTTTCGGCTGCGGGCGCTGCAATGGCGGCGCACCCGGGCGGATACTCGCCAGGTTGAACACATAGGCAATTACCTGAGCTACGGCATAGTACAGGTCTTCCGGCACGGGCTGATCCAAGTCGGTTGTGAAATACAGCGCACGCGCCAGCGGTGGCGCGCGGAAGATCTCGATACCATGCTTTTCGGCCTCGGCGCGAATACGCGCCGCCACTTCGTCGGTGCCCTTGGCCAGCAATACCGGTGCGCTATCGCCATTCGGGTCATAGGATAACGCGACGGCGAAGTGCTCCGGGTTGGTGATCACGACGTCGGCTTCTTTGACATTATCGATCATGCGGCGGTTGGACATCTCGCGCTGCCGGCGGCGGATTTGCGCCTTCACCTCGGGGCGGCCTTCCATATCCTTCATCTCGTCCTTGATGTCTTGTATGGACATGCGCATGGACTTCATGAAATCCCAGCGCTGGAAGGGGACATCAATCGCCGCAATCAAGATCAGGGCGCAGGCCATGATCAGCGCCGATTTCGTCAGCAGTTGTCCTGCTAATGTCATGGCCGGCTCGAACGCCATTTTGCCGATATTGTTGAGCGTGCTGACGTTGTCGTACAGCACCCAGGTCACCACACCCGCTACCAGCCCGAATTTCAGTAAGGCTTTAACGAGCTCAACCAATGCTTTCGTGCCGAACATGCGCTTCAAGCCGTTCAGCGGGTTGAGCTTGGATGCTTTCGGGGCGACCGCCTTGGTAGAGAACAGGTAGCCACCTGTTGCACCTGAGGCAGCAATCGCGACCGTAATTGTTAGCAGCAGGAGCGGTGCGACCAGGATGAAAGATTCGAGTACTTCATGTCCGAAAATCGCAGGTAGCAAATTCGGGGAATGTACGAGCTTGCGATCGAAATTAAATCCGGAGACAAAGGCTTCGGCCATTTTATGGATCAGCGTGCCACCGGTCAGGTAGAGCATGCCAAGTGCTGCAATTGTCACCGCAGCAGCGGGTAACTCGACCGAGCGAGCAACTTGCCCTTCCTCGCGCGCTTTTTCAAGCTTGCGCGAGGTGGGTTCTTCGGTCTTTTCTT
>CAZLJL010000260.1:0-2751 GCA_964559785.1 uncultured Bifidobacterium sp. | reverse complement strand
ATCAAGATTTCTACCGTGGTTGCGGTCGCCGCCCTGCTCGGCGACACCGATCTGGCTAAAGTGTCCGCTGCGCTTTCGCAGGTGACTGGCGGCACTCCAGATTACTTTGAAGATGAGTTCACTGTTATGGACTTGGCCAATCTGCCAGCGCCCCCCGCGCCCGGCAGTATCGCTTGGCCCGAGCTAATCGCACTCTTCCGATCGCACCGTCTGAATCCTGTTGCCGTTCGCAACGCGCCCGAGGCGCTTGAAGATGAGATCCGCTCCCATGGACTGTCCATTGATGGCATGGATCAATCGCGTACCTTTGAATTAACGCCACCGCCCTCTCCGCCGCCAGCTGAGCCGACTCCCTCGCCCACACCGGACCCAAAGCCAGCACCGATCCAAGTGACTGAGCCTGCGGCTGTGACCTCCGCGGTCGTCACCAAGGTGATCGACACACCCGTACGCAGCGGACAACGCGTCTATGCGCGCGGGGGCGATTTGGTGGTAATGGCAACCGTCAATCCGGGCGCCGAAGTGATTGCCGATGGAAGCATTCATGTCTATGCGCCGCTGCGAGGTCGCGCGCTAGCCGGTGCTGCCGGTTCATCAGAGGCCCGCATTATGGCGACCAGCATGGAGGCGGAATTAGTCTCGATCGCTGGTGTGTATCGTACTTTCGAGGACGGCTGGCCAAAAGAACTGAAGGGACAGCCCGTCCAAGTATTACTGCAGGATGAGCGACTCGAGCTTCGTCTCATGGCACTGAAATAGCTTTTTAAACCCGATAACTGACAAACTCAGACAAGGAGTTTTTCGTGACAAAAATTATCGTTGTTACTTCTGGCAAAGGCGGCGTGGGAAAAACCACCTCCAGCGCCAGCTTTGCTTCTGGTCTCGCGCTGCGCGGCAAGAAAACCGCCGTGATTGATTTTGACGTTGGCTTGCGTAATCTTGATCTGATCATGGGTTGCGAGCGTCGCGTGGTATACGACATGATCAATGTCATCAACCGCGAAGCGACTCTGACGCAGGCGCTGATTAAAGATAAGCACTGCGATAACTTGTTCGTGCTCCCGGCTTCACAAACACGCGACAAAGATGCGTTGAGCGAAGAGGGTGTCGAACGTATCCTGGAAGAGATGAAAAACTCGGGTTTCGAATACATCGTCTGCGATTCTCCAGCGGGTATCGAACGTGGTGCGGTGATGGCGCTCACCTTTGCGGATGAGGCGATCATCGTGACCAACCCTGAAGTCTCGTCAGTGCGTGACTCAGACCGAATTCTGGGCATCATTCAGGCGAAGTCGCGGCGCGCCCAGACCGGCGTTGAGCCGGTCAAAGAGCACCTGCTGATCACTCGCTACTCGCCCAAGCGTGTCGAGGCTGGCGAAATGCTGTCGTATGAAGATGTACAGGAGATATTGCGTATCCCGCTGCTCGGCATCATTCCCGAGTCAGAGTCGGTACTGCATGCCTCGAACCAAGGCACGCCGGTGGTGCACCTTGCCGAGAGCGATGTTGCAGAGGCATACAAAGATCTCGTTGCGCGCTTCCTCGGTGAGGATCGCCCGCTGCGTTTCGCTGAATACGAGAAGCCCGGTCTGCTATCCCGTATTTTCGGAGGCAAGTGAGATGGATATTCTTTCATTCTTGTTCAATAACAAGAAAGCATCTGCAGGGGCTGCCAAAGAACGCCTTCAGATCATCATTGCGCGTGAGCGACACATCCTCAATGGGCCAGACTTTATGCCTGCCCTGCACCGTGAACTGATAGAAGTGATCTCGAAGTATGTTCGAGTCAATCCGGAAGACATCAAAATCTCGCTCGATAAAAAAGGCAATCTCGAGGTACTCGATGTGAATGTTGTATTGCCGGATGGCGGCTGAACAGCGATCGATACGCCTTCACGGCGTCGATTTCACCTCGGCGCCGCGCCCGAAAAAAGGCATCACCATTGCATCGGGCCATCTGCACGGTGACAGCTTTATCCTCGAAACGCTTTCAACGCTGCATGATTTTTCCAGCTTTGTCGAATGGCTGCAGCAACCCGGGCCATGGCTCGGCGGATTCGATTTCCCTTTTTCTTTTCCGCGCGAGCTAATTGAGCTACTTGCTTGGCCGAGCGAGTGGTCAGCGCTGATGCAGCATGTACGCCAACTTGACCGCGCCAACTTGCGAAGCCACTTCAAGGCGGTTTGCGATGCACGTCCGGCCGGCTCAAAATTCATTCACCGTGGCTGCGATCTTCCCGCACGATCATCGTCGCCCATGAAATGGGTCAACCCACCAGTCGCCTATATGTTGCACGCGGGCGCGCCATTACTGCTGGACGCGGGTGTCCACATACCCTTCATGCAGCCGGGTGATCCATCGCGCATTGCACTTGAGGCCTACCCCGGCCTAGTAGCGCGCGGCATTACCAACGCGTCTTACAAGAGCGATACGCCAGCCAAACAAACGCCCGATCGGCTCGCAACGCGTCGCGCCATCGTGCGCTCACTCGAGCATGGTGATTATCCACAACAGATTCGACTCGATGCAGGTCGCTTCAAACGCCAGCTCATCGATGATGGTAGCGGTGACCTGCTCGACGCCGTGCTGTGTGGAGTGATGGCTGCGTGGGCATGGCAGCGGCGTGACCAAGACTTCGGTCTGCCGCCGCATGATGCCCTAGAAGGCTGGATCGTCGGCGCCTGAATAACCTCCGACGACTAACGGCGTGATGTAACGAACCACGTCAGCAGTCCGACCGCGACCGCACC
>CAZLJL010000259.1:0-2763 GCA_964559785.1 uncultured Bifidobacterium sp. | reverse complement strand
CCCCGTCCGCTCCGCCAGTTTCTCAGATGCCCACCTTGTGTGGGCATTTTCATTTGTTCTTTACTGCGCGGTCGCCGATGGCTGCTGCCGTTCGTGCTGCACGAGTATCCAGGGCTTCACCACCGCCGTCCATAACAGCGCGTCTTGTTCATGCCAGCCGCTCGCCTGTTCATCAGTAACTTTTTTCACCAAGCCCGCGTTCATCCAGCTGAGCACGCTGTCCTTGTCATCGGCGGCGATGCGTGCGCCGACGTCAATCAGGTCGAGCTCACTAGCGACCCAAATCACGCTACCGCTAGCAAAGAAACGCTCAAGCTCTGTCCAGTGCATCTGCGCGGTCTGCTCGTTGAGCTCCGTGCGCAGTGATGCAAGAATTTTTTCATTGATCATGATGCAGATTCAGTAGTGCGGTGGCTTCTCATTCGCGGACAGTGCGTCAGGCGTACGCGCATGGACGTCTGCCAAGCGTTTCGCCAACGCTACACAGAGTGCGTCGAGTTCGTCGAGCTTGACTTGCTGTTGGTAGACCGTCTGGTTCAATACGTCCAGCAGGTATTCCTGATGCGCGAGCTTGCTTTCGATATGAATCAGTCGGTCTTCCATCGGCTTCCTCTCATGGCGTTCTTGGCTTGCCGCGGCACGCATCAGAACAGTATTTCACCTCGGCCCAGTTAGCCGCCCATTTTTTGCGCCAGGTGAAAGGGCGTCCGCAGGTGACGCAGGTCTTTACTGGCAGATCGTGCGGATTGCGGAAACCGGATCGCGGCTTCTTTTCCATGATCACGCCGCTTTCGGCTTTTGCAACAGCGCTTTCAAATTCGCCAGCCTGTCTTGTGGCGTCATCGGTGCCTCATCCGATGACAGCGCATTTCCCTCTGCCAGCTGCATCTCTTGAATGAACCGCGAAGGCTCGCACGGGGTGCTATCGCGTGCCCGCTTGCGCTGTTTGCACCAAGTGATCGTTAGACTACGCTGTGCACGAGTGATGCCGACATACATCAAGCGACGCTCTTCTTCGATCCGTTGTGCGAAAGACTCGGGGGGCGCATCGGGATCTCCCTTGTGCGGCAAGATCCCCTCTTCTACACCCACCATGAACACATGGCCAAATTCGAGTCCTTTTGCGGCGTGTAACGTGGACAGCCGTACCGCGTCGGGTTCTTCATCGCGACCCTCCAGCATGCTCATCAAAGCGACCATTTGGGTCAGCTCGAGTAAGGATTTTTCTTCTGACAGTCCTTGCGCCCCACCACGGCCTTTTTCTTTCAGCCAACCGGTGAAGTCGAGTACGTTTTGCCATTTTTCTTGCGCTTGCTTGTCATCGAAGGTGTTGTACAGGTACTGCTCGTAATCAATCGCCTTCATCATGTCATCGAGTACTGCCCCGGCATGGTCACCGCCACCAACTTCATCTGCGCGCGAAGCGCGTGCCTCTAGTTGGTGGATGAATTCACAAAATTCGCGTAAAGGGGTCAGCTGACGATCGCTTAAGCGGGCTTCAATGCCGCCCTTGTAAGCGGCCTCGAACAGCGAGCAATTCCACTGCCGAGAGAATTCGCCAAGAACTTCAAGCGTCGCTTGACCAATCCCTCGCCGCGGCGTTGTCACTGCGCGGATAAACGCGGGATCATCATCGCCATTCGCAATCAGACGCAAATAGGCAACGATGTCCTTGATCTCTGCGCGGTCAAAAAAACTTTGCCCGCCCGACATCACATAGGGAATACGCTCACGCCGTAGGGCTTTCTCAAGCATGCGCGACTGGTGATTGCCACGATAAAGAACGGCGTAGTCTGAGAATCGGGCACGCCGCTCGAATTTATGTACCGACAAGAGAACGGCAACCTGATCAGCCTCGGCCTCATCATCGTCCATCGCATGCACTTGAATGGGATCGCCCATGCCATGCTCCGACCAGAGCGATTTTTCGAACACCTTCGGATTATTTCCAATAACGGCATTAGCGGCATTGAGAATACGATTGCTCGAGCGGTAGTTCTGCTCAAGCTTGATTAGTTTTAGCTCGGGGAAGTCCTGCTGCAAGTTGCGCAAGTTATCAATCGTGGCGCCACGCCAGGCATAAATAGCTTGATCGTCATCGCCGACGGCAGTGAACATCGGTTTTTTACCCAGGCCGGTCACCAGTAATTTCAGTAATTCATACTGGCAGGTATTCGTGTCCTGGTACTCATCAATCAGTAAATAACGTAGGCGGCGCTGCCAGCGATCGCGCGCCGCCTCATCAGCGCGAAACAATTCAACTGGTAGCCTTATCAGGTCATCAAAATCAACCGATTGATAACTGGCGAGCGTAGCGATGTAATTGCGATAAACACGCGCAGCTTGCGCCTGCTGTTCATCTTGAATCTGGCTCAACACCTGATCTGGCGATAGCAGCGCATTTTTCCATAACGAGATCTGATTTTGCAGACGGCGGATCAGCGCTTTATCGGTCGTCACCGCCAAGTCCTGGACGATGGCAAAACAATCATCGCTGTCCATAATCGAAAAGCGCTCTTTTAGTCCGACCGATGCTGCTTCACGACGCAGGATCTGAACACCAAGCGAGTGAAAGGTCGATACGGTCAGTTGCTTGGCTTGACCAGGCGCTTGCAGTAACTTGGCGACGCGCTCGCGCATTTCCAGTGCCGCCTTGTTGGTAAAGGTAAGCGCGGCGATATTTCGCGGTTCGTAGCCACACTGCTCGATCAGATGCGCAATCTTGGCAGTAATGACGCGCGTTTTACCCGAACCGGCGCCTGC
>CAZLJL010000258.1:0-2766 GCA_964559785.1 uncultured Bifidobacterium sp. | reverse complement strand
TTGCGACCGTTCTGGCAGTGAGCAAACGTTTGCCGTTTTCACCGAGCTTGCTGCTGCGAGGCGACTGGCTCACTGAAGCGGGCTTTCTGCCCCACTGGCGGGTACGGATTACAGTGCATCCGCGGCGCTTGGTGATAGAGCCGTTACTCGGTGTAGGCATGCGGACACAATATGAATAATTTAAACAGCTCTTGACATGCCCAATTTAGGCATGATCATGCCCAATATGAGCATGCTAAAACACTCACCTCAGCGAAAATCCGCTTCTTTTGGAGGGTTGGGGAGCGTGTTGTTTACGAACACCCAGCAACGCGTACTCGCCTGTTTATTCGGCCAGCCAGAGCGCTCGTATTTCGCCAACGAACTGATCCACCTCACCGGCGCTGGCTCGGGAGCAGTGCAACGGGAGTTGAAGCGGTTGAGCGAAAGCGGGCTAATCACTTCCCAAATGCGCGGCAATCAGCGGCATTTTCAGGCAAACCCGCACTCTCCAATCTTTCAAGAGCTGACGCAAATCGTACAAAAAACCTTCGGTCTGGCGCTTCCCATTCGTGAAGCCCTCGCGCCCTATCAAGAGGCGATTCGGTGCGCGTTTATATTTGGATCGATCGCCAAGAAGCAAGATACGGTGGCGAGTGATGTCGACCTGTTTGTCATCAGTGATTCGCTGTCTTACGCAGACTTGGTCAATCAATTGCTCGGTACTGAAGTCCGCTTGGGGCGAGGTATCAATACCACCATTTATACAGAGGCGGATGTACGACAACGACTGATGGATGGCAATGCATTTTTAAGCCGAGTACTTGAACAACCCAAGGTTTGGATCATTGGCAATGAATCAGACATCCCCACTTGAAAACCTAGTGGGGCACCGGTCCAGGTCGCATCGTGAGGGTCGTCTCGGCGGACCAACAACCAAGCCGGTGACCTCTGAACAGATGTAGCTAGCCCGATTACCAGCGGAGCTAACTGAGACCAATTCGGACTCATAGAGCCCGCTGAAGCCAGAGACGTACTTCAGTCATCCCACTACCGGCCCGCACCCGAATCCCGCCCCTGCTGAACCTTGCGGCGCAAGAATGCAGCCTTTTCAGATTCACTTCGCTGACTAAAACTCAGCAGCTCGTCTTGCTCGGTCAGGCGCGACGACAAGCTATGGGACGAATAAATCAACTCTTTCTCTAAGCGCGCCTGATCACGTTGCGCCAAAAGCTCGCGTAGTACGGATACCGTTTGCATCAACCAGGGGTTGTCTTGAGCGCGTAACTCAAGCGCATCTAACATCCGCGCTAACTTGGCCCAATTCCGCATACTCGCTGCGCGGTAAGCCTCACGCTGCAACTCAGCCGCCTCAAGCTCATTGAACCGTCGGCTCACCAATTCATCTGCTGGTAGCGCATCGTAGGCCTCGGCACTGACCACCGGTAGGCGGGGCAACGCCGCGCTGAATGTATGAAACTCACCCTGCGCGTCTTTAGCACGAATCGACACCACCAACGCACTACCACTCGGCGAAACCGTTTGCGCGTACACCGCGCGCTCCATTGGAATGGACAGCGCCACCCAAGCCTCTGAACCCGTTGCCAGCGACGGCAATACCCATGAGCCCGGCTCATTCGATGGGTAGGGGTTATGTACAGTCCAACGAGAAGATCGGCTGCTCACCTGTAGCGTCACTTCACGCCATGCCAAACTACCCAGCAGCGCAGCTTCGGCTTCAAGCGGCTCGAACAAATCTTCAGAACGATCGCCATACATCGCCGTACCCTGCCCTGCAATCGCCATCTCTGTCATCAGGCGCTCATTAAAATCCAGACCAATGCCCACCGTGCTGGTGGTGATACCTGCTGCAGCCAACTGCGACACCTGCTCGCAAATATTGGCGATATTTTGAATACCGCGGTTAGCATGGCCGTCAGATAGCAACACCACCCGGCACATACGGTCCTGCCCACTGCGAGGTGCCAGTTGCTGCGCACCCTCCAACCAACCTGCATGCAGATCAGTACAGCCACCTGCGTCTATGCTTGAGAGGATCTCCGGCAGCAGCGGGCGAAACCCCTGCACCTGCGTCAGAGGTAAAGGTACCGACACCTCATCGCCATAAGCCACCAAGCACACCTCGTCTTCCGGGTGCAGCTTGCTCACAAACTGTTGAATACCATCTTTGGCGGCTTGCAGCCGACCACCCTGCATCGAACCCGAACGATCAATCACCATCGCAACAGACAACGGCACTCTGGCGCGAGGTTTATCTGCAGATACACCAATACGCACCAGCACCTGTAGCGAAGTGTTTTCAGCATCAACCAAGGCAGGTTTGACGGGGGTGATGACAATGTTCAGGTCGTTCGTCGACATCATGTTCTCCTCAATGCTTTTTATTCGAAGCCATATCTCTAAGTTGCGCGCATCACGGGAGCGTGGTTTCCAGTAGCATCAACTTATTTCCTTTGGGCACAACCCAACCTCGTGGGTCAAGTCGTCTGGTATCTGCTGCTCCAATTTAACCGTCATAGAGGGCAACCCGTTATCGCGGATCGTCGCACCATGGACTCGCATTCCAGGACCTAGCTGCTAAGCCACCAACTCCCAAAATTCGTCTGCGAAGTCGGTTATGCATCAGGCCCCTCGCTCCGCGGCCCAGACAAGGGGTGGGGAGCGGCGGCCGTCGGCGGCTGGGCGGAGGCTGGAGGAGGCGCTGCAGCGCTTCGGGGTGGCGCTGGCGCTGCAGCGGCTGGCGGGGGCCTGGTCGCCGAGGGCCAG
>CAZLJL010000257.1:0-2775 GCA_964559785.1 uncultured Bifidobacterium sp. | reverse complement strand
GTGTGATCACGCTGTTGATGTCCGATGTGCCGGGCGATCACATGGTGGATATCGCTTCAGGTCCAACGGTGCCGGATCCAACGACCTGTGCAGATGCATTGGCGATTGTGGATCGGTATCGTATCGATTTACCGCCTGAGGTACGAGAAGTGCTCAGCAGCGGTCGCGGTGAATCCATCAAGCCGGGTGATGCACGTCTTGCGCGTAATGAAGTAAAAATGATCGCGACGCCCCAAATGGCGCTTGAGGCTGCTGCGCGTGTTGCAGAGCAAGCCGGTTATCGCGCACATATTTTGAGTGATGCGATTGAAGGCGAGGCACGTGATGTCGGCAAGGTACTGGCAGCGATGGCGATGCAAGTAGCGCAGCGCGCGCAACCGTTTGCAGCGCCGTGCGTGTTGTTGTCAGGCGGTGAGACCACGGTGACCGTGCGTGGCAAGGGACGTGGCGGGCGTAATGTGGAATGTCTGTTATCGCTGGCAGCAAGCTTGGGTGGCCATGCGCGTATTCACGCACTGATGGGTGATACCGATGGTGTCGACGGCATGGAAGACATTGCGGGTGGCATGCTGTATCCAGATACGCTGGAGCGTGCGTGGGGCAAAAACATGCCGGTGTTGCAGTATCTGGAAAACAATGACGGTCACAGTTTTTTCAGCGCGCTCGGCGATTCCGTGATTACCGGTCCGACACTGACGAATGTGAATGATTTTCGTGCGATTTTGATTGACGCTTAAAGCCGCGATCTATCTTGTTTCGCGAGTAATTGAGAGAAAGTTGATGGCGCTGTGTCAACAATTTTCTTCGTATGCAGTTCTGATTTTGCTCACGCTGCCTATTTGTTTTTTCTACCGATTGCTGATCAACGAAGCTGATCAGAATCAAGAACTTGCAGTACACAGACGCGTTTTTCGCGGAGAGTTATCCCCAATATCTGTGGATAAATCCTGATCGCTGATCGATCAGATTGTTTTTTCAGCGTGCAGTTTTACCAAGCCGGCGTGGATAACTGGCTTGCAAGATTGCTCAAAATCCTGCCGATATTCGCTGGGTGGCTGCCAGCCACGCTTGCGCCAGAGTCGGGTGACGTCGGTACGGGTACGCGGCGCGCCGATGGTCGGCTCGGTGTTCACATAGGCCAGATTCGTTTTCATATTGACATCTCCTTGTAGCGACGAATGGTGCTGGGTCGACGCCATAATACTGTATAAACGTACAGCTTAAAAGGGGTTTGTGAGAACTGCTTGAAATCGCCAACCGAACCAAAAAGTCCTGTATTTACAAGGCTTTTCAGCTGATCGCGCGGTGCAGATCCCGCATATGCAGCGCCCGTAGTTGCGGCGCTAGTAGCCAGGCGAAGCCGACGACCAGCAGGGTCATCGATCCGCCAAACAAGATAGATGGTACCAGCCCCAGCAGGTTGGCCGCGATTCCGGACTCCAGGGCCCCGATCTCGTTGGACGAGCCGATGAACAGGCCGTTGATCGCAGTGACACGGCCTTGCATGTGCTGTGGTGTGACCAGTTGCAGGATGGTTTGACGCAGCACCACCGAGACACCATCGAAAAGACCCGACAAGAACAGAAAAACCGCCGCCATGGTGAGCGAGGTCGATAGTCCAAAGCCAATAATCGAAACGCCAAAGCCCGCAACCGACAACATCAACCACTTGCCGGAGTGACGATCAATCGAGCGACGCGTCAGCCACAATCCGACAATCACCGAACCCGCGGCCGGCATCGCGCGCAGCAAGCCCAGATTCTCCGGACTGCCGTTCAAGATCTGATGAATGAACGCCGGCAGCACACCCACTGCGCCGCCGAACAGCACTGCGAACATATCCAGCGCCATCGCGGCCAGCATCACCTGGGTTGAACTCACAAAGCGCAGGCCTTCGCGAATACTGGCGAACACCGAAGCCGATGCTTCGGCGGGTGGCGTCTCGATCACTTTCAAACCGAGCATCGCGACTACGCCAGTCAGCGCAAACACCCCGGTAGCGAGATAGGCGAGTCGCACATCCTGCCAAGCGATCAGCACACCGCCGATCACCGGGCCCGACACCAGCGCGACCTGAAACACCACGGTGCTAATGGCGGTTGCGCGCGCCAACTGCTCGCGTTCAAGTATGCGCACCATGATCGCGGAGTAAGCGGGTCGCAGGAGGGAGCGTGCGGCTCCTGCTAGACCCATCGCGACATAAATCCACATCGTCAGCGGCAGACCAGTCCCGGGATTCGTGACCATCACGACCATCAGCGTTGAAATCGCGACGTAACAGGCGCAACCGATCAGTGCGATCAGCTTCTTGGGCAGCACATCCACCGCATGTCCGGCGAACAGCGACAGCAAAAAATACGGGATCACCTCAGCTAGACCAATCAGGCCGAGCGCCACCACGTCGTGCGTGAGTGAATAGATATGCCAGCCCGCAGTAACGGTGAGAATTTGATAGGCGAGGGTGATACACCCGCGGTACAGGGTAAGGCGGGTGAAAGCTGGCGAGAAGATACGGTTGGGACTATGCAATCTGGTCATACCCCGCCGCCAACACCACACTCGGCGCCCAAGGCACACACACGGTTGTTGACTGCATTATCAGATTCACATGTCTGCGTTGTTTCAATTGCGCGCCGACCAGGTGTGCATACCTCATCGCGTAAGGCTGGCGGCGCTTGACGCCGTGCCCCAGCCGCCGCCCATGGCTTTGATCAATGCCACGCTCGCTACCTGACGGTTGGACTGCGCCTGCAACAAAGTGCGTCGCGCATTCAG
>CAZLJL010000256.1:0-2783 GCA_964559785.1 uncultured Bifidobacterium sp. | reverse complement strand
TATTGATGTTCTCGCAGGCGCGCAGCACGCCTTTACCAAGATAGCGGCTCTTGTCCCCATCGCGTAGCTCAATCGCCTCGCGTGAGCCAGTGGAGGCCCCCGATGGCACTGCCGCACGGCCCATCACACCGGACTCGAGAAGCACGTCGCATTCAACGGTAGGGTTGCCGCGCGAGTCGAGGATTTCGCGGCCGACGATATCTACGATTGCACTCATTCAGATCTCCAAGCGGTTGGATTGGTATTGAAATAGTTCGGTGTACGACGGAATTCTCAGCGGTCAATCAAAATCGTTCTCGAGGAAAGGCTTGCCCTTAACCACACGATCAATCGCTACCAAGCTCTCAAGCAGCTCGCGCATACGCGCCAGCGGTACGGCATTCGGACCATCCGACATAGCTTTGGCAGGGTCCGGATGGGTTTCCATAAACAACCCGGCAACACCAACACCCACAGCCGCACGCGCCAGTACCGGCACGAACTCGCGCTGCCCGCCGGATGACGTGCCCTGCCCACCGGGCAGCTGCACCGAGTGCGTTGCGTCGAACACGACCGGGCAACTGGTCTCGCGCATGATCGCCAGCGAACGCATATCGGACACCAGATTGTTATAGCCAAATGAGGCGCCACGCTCGCACACCATGAATGCATCTGTCGGCAGACCGGCTTCAGCGGCCGCTTCGCGCGCCTTCATCACCACATTGCGCATGTCGTGCGGCGCGAGAAACTGACCCTTCTTCAAATTGACCGGCTTGCCCGATTGCGCGCAGGCGCGAATGAAATCGGTTTGTCGGCACAAGAAAGCCGGTGTTTGCAATACATCGACCACGGCAGCCACCGGGGCGATCTCATCGGCATCGTGCACATCGGTGAGTACCGGCACACCAATCTGCTCGCGCACCTTCGCCAAGATAGCCAGCCCCTTGTCCATACCCAGGCCGCGGAAAGATGCGCCGGATGAGCGATTCGCCTTGTCGAACGACGACTTGTAAATCAACGGAATACCCAGCGCAGCCGAGATCTCTTTCAGCCGACCCGCCGTATCAAGCGCCATCTGCTCGGATTCGATGACGCAGGTACCTGCAATCAGGAAAAAAGGCTGATCGTTACCTACCTCGAATCCACACAGCTTCATGCTGCTTTCCTTTGTACTGACTCGGCCTTGTGCGCGAGCGCTGCCTTGATGAATGAGATGAACAGAGGATGACCATCACGCGGCGTGGACTTGAACTCTGGGTGAAACTGCACGCCCATGAACCAAGGGTGCGCGTGTTCGCCAACGCGAGGGAGCTCCATAATCTCGCACAACGACTCATTCGGCGTTCGCGCCGATACCACCAGGCCCGACTGCTCAATACGATCCAAGTAGTGGTTATTTGCCTCGTAGCGGTGACGATGTCGCTCGGTCACCGACGGCCCATAAATCTCGGCAGCAAGCGTACCCGGCTTCACCGCACAAGTTTGCGCACCGAGTCGCATGGTGCCACCGAGATCGGAATTTTCGTCACGCCGCTCGATCTGGCCATCGTGATTTTGCCATTCGTTGATCAACGCAACGACCGGATGCGCCGTCGACGCATCGAACTCGGTGGAGTTAGCGCCTTTCAAACCAGCGATATCACGTGCATATTCAATCAGCGCCACCTGCATGCCGAGACAGATCCCCAGGAAAGGCACTTTGTGCTCTCGCGCATAACGCACTGTCGAGATTTTGCCTTCCACACCGCGCTTACCGAAACCACCGGGAACCAAGATAGCGTCAAACTTCGCAAGACCGGTAACACCGTTTGCTTCAATCTCTTCTGAATCAACGTACTCGATGGTGACACGCGAGTCGGTATGAATGCCCGCATGGCGCAATGCTTCCGTGAGCGATTTGTATGACTCCGTCAGATCGACATACTTGCCGACCATGGCAATGCTGACCTCATGCTTGGGGTTTTCCAGCGCCGCGATCAGTCGCGACCACATCGACAGATCTGCATCTTTAGGTTTGAGATCCAGCTTTTCGCAAATGATGCGATCCAGACCCTGATCGTGCAGCATCTGAGGAATTTTGTAGATGGTATCGGCATCCCATACTGAGATCACCGCATCTTGCTGCACGTTGGAGAAGAGTGAAATCTTCGCCCGCTCATCATCCGGTATGCGGCGATCAGCACGGCACAGCAATGCGTCGGGCGAGATACCAATCTCACGCAGTTTTTGCACACTATGCTGCGTCGGTTTGGTCTTTAGTTCGCCTGCATAGGGCAAATATGGCACCAGCGTCAGGTGTACAAAGGCAGCGGTGTTCCGGCCAGAGCGCAACGATAACTGACGTGCAGCCTCGAGGAATGGTAGCGACTCGATGTCACCCACGGTACCGCCGATTTCTACGATTGCAACGTCATAGCCCTCGGCACCGCGATGGATGAATTCTTGAATCTCGTTGGTGATATGGGGGATGACCTGCACGGTCTTACCCAGATACTCGCCACGCCGCTCCTTACGAATCACTGATTCATAAATCTGCCCGGTGGTGAAGTTATTCACCTTCTTCATCTTGGCGCTGATGAAGCGCTCGTAGTGACCGAGATCGAGATCGGTTTCGGCACCATCGTCGGTAACGAATACCTCACCGTGCTGGAACGGACTCATCGTTCCAGGGTCAACATTGATGTAGGGGTCGAGCTTGAGAAGAGTGACCTTCAGGCCACGTGATTCGAGGATGGCAGCAAGAGACGCTGCTGCAATCCCCTTGCCTAGCGAGGACACAACACCGCCAGTGACGAATACAAACT
>CAZLJL010000255.1:0-2787 GCA_964559785.1 uncultured Bifidobacterium sp. | reverse complement strand
CCACTGGCGGTGGTGGTGATTGGTGGATTGATCACCTCTACCCTGCTGACGCTGGTTGTGCTACCCGTCCTGTATCGCTGGTTCGAGCCGCCCGTTATCCCTAAAAAGATAGGCGACGAGTTTAGCTAAATACATCAAGCGCTGGCCGGGGTTCCAAGCCTCCGGTCCGCGCAGTCCGCACCAAGGTTTCCATCGCCGCAGGTTAAACTGCGCGCGATGGAAACTTCCCACCCTACCGATCCAATACTCAACGCGGCGCAGACCGGCGCCGAGCGCGAACCAAAAACCGTCTTGCTGCTGAATGCCAATGCAGCTGGGGGCCGCGCCGCGGGTTACAAACGGCAAATCGAAGAGCACACCGCGAAGCTGCCACGGCGTCCGATGCTATTTGTCAGTCGCGAGGCTCACATAGCGATTCGTTTAATCGAAGCATTACCTGCGGGTAGTCGCGTGATTGTGTTCGGTGGCGATGGCACAGTGAATCAACTGCTGCCTTCACTATTGGCCGGTGGTCATACGCTTGGCTTGGTGGCGGTCGGCAGCGGAAACGATACCGCACGCGCCTTGGGCGTCGACCGCATGAAATGGCATGTCGCGCTTGACCACGCATTGGAATCCGCACCAGAAAAAATTGATCTCGGCGAGATCAGCTACACCAATGCGCGTGGATTCACCCAAAACAAACTGTTTATCTCGAGTTTCTGCGCAGGCTTCGATGCCGCTACCGTACAGCAGGCGCAGTCGTTACCGACGTGGCTGGGCGGCATGCCCCGCTATACGCTGGCAACACTGATCATGCTATCCGAGCTGAGCAGCTTCGATCTGCGTATCTCGCTCGATGGCCAAGCCATTCACGCAGGTCCCGTCCTGCTGGCGAGTGCACTCAACTCAGCAACCTATGGCGGTGGCATGCAAATCGCGCCGAGTGCACTGATTGATGATGGCGCGCTAGATCTGATGATCGCGGAAGGTATGGGCTTGATGCGCGTGCTCTCGCTGCTACCCCGCATGCTGCTGGGTCGCCATCTGGGCGAGCCCGGTGTCATCCATCAATGCTTTGGTGAGCTGCATATCAAAGCACAGCATGCAGTACCCATGGCCGCCGATGGTGAGTATTTGGGCGAAGCGCTTGAAGCCAAAGTAACTATCAAGCCGGCTCAGCTATCCGTGCTGCGCGCTTGAAACTCTCTGCACTGGATGCCTGCCAATCACTACGAAACGGCTCCGGCAAACTCGGTAGCTGCGCCTCGTCCAACAAAACGCCATGTTCCAGCGTCGGAATTTGCGACGCCAATGACACTGCACGACCATCCGCATCACGCACCATGATGTAGTGCGGCGTAATCTGTTCCGGATGCTCCAAGCCCGCCGCACCAATCAACTCAGCAAACGCCTCGACGGTGAGATCATGAAAGTTCTTCACACGCGTTGCTTTATCCGGCACCACTAATGCACGTTGACGATCCGGATCTTGGGTGGCCACACCGGTGGGGCAATGATCGGTGTGGCAAGCACGGGACTGAATACAACCCAATGCAAACATAAATCCACGCGCTGAGTTACACCAGTTAGCACCGAGTGCCATCGCACGCGCCACATCAAAGGCAGAAATAATTTTGCCGGAGACACCAATCTTAAGTAGATCGCGCTTGCCCACACCCACCAGGGTGTTATGCACCAAGCGCAAGCCTTCACGCATTGGCATACCCATGTGATCGCTGAATTCCACTGGCGCGGCACCCGTGCCGCCCTCGCTACCATCCACCACGATGAAATCTGGCCAAGTGTCTTCTTTCAGCATCGCTTTGACAATGCCAAACCATTCCCACGGCTGACCAACGCATAGCTTGAAACCAACCGGCTTGCCACCCGACAGTTCACGCAAACGACGAATGAAATCTACCAAACCGAGTGGCGTCGAGAACTCGCTATGTCCGGCGGGTGATACACAATCCTGCCCCATCGGCACGCCACGCGTACTAGCGATCTCTGCAGTGACTTTCGCAGCAGGTAAAACACCGCCATGACCCGGCTTGGCTCCCTGCGAGAGTTTTATTTCGATCATTTTGACTTGCGGTGATTGCGCCTGCTGTGCAAACTTTTCTGGGTCAAAGTGGCCTGCAGAGTTACGGCAGCCGAAATAACCTGAACCAATTTCCCAAATCAAATCGCCGCCATGCTCACGGTGATACGACGAGATAGAACCCTCACCCGTGTCATGCGCGAAGCCACCCATCTGCGCACCCCGATTCAACGCACGAATTGCATTCGGTGACAACGAGCCAAAACTCATCGCCGAAATATTGAATACCGATGATGAGTATGGCTGCTTGCAGTTAGGGCCACCGATTTGTACGCGACAAGTTACTGCATCCGCATGCTTCGGTGCTGCCGAGTGAATAAACCACTCGCTATCACTGGCATACATCGAGCGAATCGAGCCAAAACCACGCTTATCATTTTGACGTTTGGCGCGTGAGTACACCATCGCACGCTGATTGCGCGAGAACGGCAGATCTTCCTCATCACTCTCGAGAAAATACTGGCGCATCTCTGGCCGAATATATTCCAGCATGAAGCGCAGATGTCCGGTCACGGGGTAGTTGCGCAAAATCGAATGACGCATCTGTCGATAGTCATGCAAGCCCACCAGAAACAGCGCTAGCGAGAGCAGCGATAACCAGATCGATATTGGCAAAAACAGAAAAACGCCAAAACCGGTTAAGACCCACGGCAGAAAACGTGTGTATTGCATCATTGACTGTCCCCTTTTTGGACCTTATGTTG
>CAZLJL010000254.1:0-2791 GCA_964559785.1 uncultured Bifidobacterium sp. | reverse complement strand
TATTCGCCTGAATAAAATCGTAGGCGTACATCGGCGATACCGCGAGAAGTACCGACGGGTTTTGCAGAATGTTGTAAATGCCCGAGACGGCGAGCGTTGAAAACCACACCAGCATCACCGGCCCGAATAAACGACCTACCGCCGCAGTGCCGTAGCGTTGAACGCCAAATAGAACCAGAATAATGAGCACCGTGAGCGGAATCACGAAGCGCTTGAAATCTGGATTCACCACCTCCAGTCCCTCTACCGCTGACAGCACGGAAATCGCTGGGGTGATCACAGATTCCCCTAGCAACATGCAGGCGCCGAGTGCACCCAGCATCAACATCATGCTGAACCGTTTCGGTTTGCCCCGTGCCGAGCGTAGTGCGAGTGCCATCAGCGATAGCACGCCGCCTTCACCATGGTTATCTGCGCGCAGCACGAAGGCGACATATTTCAGGGTCACGACCAAGGTCAGAGACCAGAAGATCAGCGACACAATGCCGTACACCGCAGCGGCCGAGAATGGAATACCGTGCTCAGGTGCGAAGCATTCTTTCAGCGAGTAGAGCGGGCTGGTACCGATATCACCGAACACGACGCCGATGGCTGCAAGCGTCAGAACTGCGGTGGAGCTGTGGTGGTGAAGTGCGTCCGGATTGACCTTGACCGATTGCATCAAGGGTGTTTCTGAGAACTCGGGATTGCTGATCGTCATTCGGTCTTTCTTGACGCAGCGCTCACGTGGTTATCGTGAAGCACTGCGTATTTCTAGTGAGAAGAAATTGCGCAGCACCGATCACGGTTTGATTAACCAGAGGGGATTAATTAAAAGATAATGAATCAGGCTGCGCGGTTGAGATTAAAAAATAAGGCATTAGGAAAGCATAAGGATTGTTCAAGAACCCTCCAGCTACCCATCCGGGAGTAGGGTTATTCAGGCGGCGAGCTCAGCTCGCAGAAGCGATAACCCACCCCGGTTTCAGTCAGTAGCAGCTCTGGCGCGGCTGGGTCGACCTCAAGCTTGGCGCGGAGTTGAGCCATATACAGCCGCAAGTAGTGCACATGCTCGACATACTCTGCACCCCACACATCATTCAGCAGTTGTCGATGGGTGATGACTTGTCCGGCTTGCGATAACAGTCGGGCCAGTAGATTAAATTCTGTCGGTGTCAGGTGAATACGTTCACCAAATCGCTGCACCTGCCGCTTCGGGAGATTGATGTCGAGCGACCCGATGCGTATCTCTTCGGTCGATACATGGTGTTCGGGTGATTGTCTTCGTAGGGCAACGCGAATACGTGCTTTCAGCTCCCCAATGCTGAATGGCTTAACCAGATAATCATCGGCGCCAGCGTCCAGTAGATTAATTTTGCTGACATCATCTTCGCGCGCAGAGATGACGAGCACCGGAAGTTTTGACTGCGACCGAACCAAACGAATGAGCGCGCTGCCATCACCGTCCGGTAGACCTAAATCGACGATAACGAGCGATAAGTTACTGGGACTTCGCGGGGTGTTCATATGATAGGCCCACGCCGCTTTCGCGCCAGCCAGTGTGCTGTGGCTATCGACAGAAAAGCCTTCAAGTTCTAGTGACTGCTTGAGTACTTCGCGCAAGGTGAGGTCATCTTCGACCAGCAAGATACGGATCTTCATTCGGTCAACTCGCGCGGTTGCTCGGGTTGCTCTGACAGTGGCAGCGTCAGACTCACGGTGGTGCCGCCGCCCGGTGTGTCGGTAATCTGCAGATAGCCGCCATGTACCTCCGCGATGGCGCGGCAGACCGCAAGCCCGATTCCGATACCGCGTCGCATCTGACCGTCGGCGGGTGCAACCGTCGACTCGACCCGTTGGAAGATATCGAATACCCGTTCTTTCCAGGCGTCGCTGATACCGCAGCCTTGGTCCTGAACACTTAGATGGAGTACGGAGCCATCGTGATCTGCCTGAATGATGAGGGGTTTATCTTCATCGCTATGTCGGAGTGAATTTTCAATCAGATTATCAAGCAGCTGATTCAGTAGTACCGCATCACATCTCAGTAATGGCAACCCTTCTGCCAATCGAATCTCGATACGGCGCTGGGGATGATTGCGACGCGCGCGTGCACCGACAGTACCGACGATTTCCTCGATGGATTCCCAGTTCATGGGGATGTCAACTTTATTGCTATCCAGGCGTGCCAGCTGTAGCGTGTTGTTGGTCATGCGATGCAATTGCTGTACTTCGTCGAGAATCACTGCGGCTAGCTGGCCGATGCGTTCGGTGGGCATGCGTCCGACCTGATCCGCGATCGCCGAAGCCGAGCTCATGACTGTGGTCAGCGGCGTACGGTAGTCATGGGAGATCGAGGTGAGCAGGGTGTTGCGCAGCTGCTGGCTTTGGACATGCTCCTCAGCGATTCGCGCTTGCATTTGATGCGTCGAAACGCGGTTAGCAGCTTGACGCTTCAACTCCATCAGGTAGCTGATCACGGTACTCACTGCGAGCGTTGTGACCAGCAGCAGGGCGTCTTCAGATAAATCAACGGTGAGGGTAAAGCGCGGTGGCACAAACGTCCAATTAAACAGCCCAACCGCGATTGAGCTGATCAGAATTGACGCAAGCGGGCGCAGCCAGAGTGATGCCACGGCATTTGCCAACACCAATACCAGAGCGAGATTGCCAAGGCTGATGTTGTTCTGTGCAATCAGCATCACGCCCCACGCCAGCATCCAGACGAGGGTGGGTGCGAGATAGGCAAGCGGTTTGGTGGTCGGCAAGGTCGTTTGAATAGACATCGAGCCGAATTTCAGCACGACACTGC
>CAZLJL010000253.1:0-2801 GCA_964559785.1 uncultured Bifidobacterium sp. | reverse complement strand
AATGAGCGATGAGCGCTATCGGCGAACTGCAAGGTCAGTTTGTACTTGCCGGGTTGCAGGAACATCAGGCTTTCGGTTTGACCCTTGTCGAAGTGCTTGTGCTGATTATCATTTGGGATCACGTAGCCAGGCTCAATATCTCTAGCATCAATCAGCACATGGAAATGACCGACACCTTCGCGTTTGTCGCTGACAGGCGCAACGCGCATGCCATCTACCTTGAATTTCAGGGTAAATGTGGTCGGTACGGTATCGCCATCGCGTGGCTCGATAAAGTCGACTGATTGCGCGCTCGCGACAGCCGAGATTAGTGACAACATCATCCCAAGAGTGAATTGCGTGAGCATGTTCATGTTTCAGCCTTTATTTTCCAGAGAAAACCGTGCGGTATGCCGACGTGCTTGTCGGCCTGCCATGGAAATAAGTCGCGTACTACGCTGCTGGCTGCGCTGGAACCAGACAGGTGGCCCCGACATGCCACGTCGTTTTTTTTGTTGAAACCTACGCTGCTTACGGCGTAGCGCATCGGATGATAGTGGGGTATCAGGATCGTTAATGGTGCCGAATGAGCGATTCGCCGCAGCGATCTCGCGGCTGAAATCGCGCTCGGCTTCAGCAATATCGTCTGCCACTGAGCGCAGCTCCTCAATTGGGTTCAAGGCATCGGAAATATCTTTGGATTGCTGCTGCATCTGCTCCTTGAGCTGCTCTGCCAGCATCTGTTGATTGACCTCGGTTTTGAGCAAAGACAGATAGCCTTGCAACTTACCGTAAAGACGTCCCGCCACCCGCGCGACAGTTGGTAAACGCTCGGGACCAATCACTATCAAGGCAACCCCGCCAATTAGCGCTAATTTGGTCAAGCCGAGATCAAGCACTTTCAGCTCCGTTTACCACACACGATATCCATCAACTCGTTGTTGCGAGTACCTTCGACGACTGGCCGCCATTCGTCTTCACGGTCAGCCCCGCTACTGACCTTGTTGCCCTTGAGATAAGGCTCTGAGAAAAACTCACCTTCAAGATTGCGAAATTCACGCGCTTCGCATTTGTACTCTTTATGCGAACGGTTGGATAGAACGCCATTCAATGGAAAGCTGTAGCTCAGCATTTCCCAGACAGATACGGTGGCACCATTAGCAATAATCGTCTTGTCGTCGTAGTAAAACTCAGCCTTGCCATTGTCACCGTACATGACCCAGTCGGCGTGGGCCACATTGGAGGCCAGTAGAAATCCCATTATCAGTTTTTTCATGGGTGAGGCTCCTCCATCGTGGTCGGTTGTCGAGACCCTGCCCAAAGGCGGTACAAATAGATACTCGGAAAAATTAGTGCAAATACATAGGCAGCGATCGTCAGCCAAATTCCCTCCAGCCCAAATTTTGGGCCAAGCAAATGCCGAAACAGCAGGTACATCACAAACGCCAGCGAGAAATAAATAATCTTCTGACGAGATTTAAGTGTCATGAGCGATGCTTACAGCGAGTTGACGAAGGCGATTAAATCCTCGCGCTCTTGTTTGGAAAATCCGGCAAACAGATCGCGTGATGCTTGCGCCTCACCACCATGCCAGAGAATCGCTTCCAGCACGTTGCGGGCGCGGCCATCGTGAAGCAGGTGGGTACTACCGTTAACCTGTGCTGATAAGCCAATTCCCCAAAGTGGCGCAGTTCGCCAATCGCGAGGTCCCGCTTTGAAATCGGGACGGCCGTCCGCTAAACCAGGCCCCATGTCATGCAGCAGCAGGTCTGTATAGGCGCGGAAAGTCTTTTTCGAAATTTGCCGTAATGCCGGGAAATCGCCAGTGCGTAACTCTGGAATATGACACTGCGCACAACGCGCTTGGGTGAATAGCTGGCCGCCGCGGATAACTTGCGGATCGTCCTGATTGCGCGGCGCAGGTGCATCGAGCGCCAACTGCCAGAAATGCAGTTCATCCCAAGAGTAATCAAGCAACTCGGGTTTATTCCCGGGTGGCATGGCGCGGCACAGTGTTTGTACTGGTGGACAGTTTTCGTCGATGTATAGCGATGAAGTCACGCCCATATCACCATGGAAGGCTGCAGCGATCTGTTGTTTTATCGAGGGTTGATTTGCCTTCCAGCCAAAGCGTCCCAGTGCGGTACGCTTGTTAATATCGTCACGCACATAATTCGGTCGTCCGTTCAAACCTTGCGATTGCTGCAGCTTGGCCAGCGCGAGAATATCTTCTTCGGTTACTGCCTCCAGATACCCGGCGCCAAACACCACCTGCGTGTTGCGCAGTGAAGTCTGTACTGAATCATCAATCGGCCCAAAATTAGGTTTTTCAATACGTACCGACGGTTTGCGGAGTTCAACCGCAGTGCCATCAGGCAGCTTGACTGTGAACGGTACCCAGTCTATGTACAACTCTGCTTCACCGGGCTTGAGGTTTTCTTTCAAGCCGACATTCACACCAAACACTTGCAACTGATCGCCATAGTTTGGGTGTGGAAGCGGTCCGCCATCAGGGCCTTCACCAGGAATCGATAGCCGAAGTAATTGTTGGAAAGCGATTGCACCGGGTTCATCGAAGGTACGACCTCGTCCGGCTTGTACATGGCAACCGACACAAGAGTTGGCAAGGAAAGTTGGACCTAGGCCCCACTCGCCGCCAAGCAATGGGAATACAACCCACGGCGCTTTGAATTGTTTTTCGCCCGCACGAAATTTCCGTAATTCGCCATGAGAAAGACCGGGTACCGGTTGCAGATAGGCTTCGTTAGGAGGAATCGGTTTGGGTGCCGATCGCGTCACCTGCGATTGGGATACTACTGGTA
>CAZLJL010000252.1:0-2805 GCA_964559785.1 uncultured Bifidobacterium sp. | reverse complement strand
AGCGATTCTTCAGCAGGCCGATCGCGAAAGCGCGAGTTCTTGCCGGGTTCGCTGAAGCTGCCACGGTTGGCCGCCATCTCTTCGGCACTCTGGCTATCAACATACGCATGACCGGCACTCACAAGCCACTCGGCCATCTCGTACATCAGATCGAAATGGTCGCTCGCAAAATACTTGTGTTCACCTTGGGCATCGCGCCATGAGAAGCCGAGCCACTCCACGCTGTCGATGATGGTGTCGACATACTCCTGCTCTTCCTTGGTCGGATTGGTGTCATCAAAACGTAGATGACAACGTCCGCCGTAGTCGCGTGCGAGTCCAAAGTTGAGGCAAATGGATTTTGCGTGTCCGATGTGCAGGTAACCATTCGGTTCCGGCGGGAAGCGAGTGATGACACTGGGTAGCGCTACGCCCTGCCGATCGACGCGGCCCGCATATTTGCCGCTCTGCTGGTCTGCTTCGATAATGCCGCGCAAAAAATTCGACGGCGCGACCGGCGCGCTGTTGCCGCTGTCATGACTCATGGATAGGGAAGATAATGAGTGGAATTTCAAAGCACATTTTACCGTAGCGCCGAGTTTGATTCGGGCGACGGTGTTGAAGCTGACGGAGCATCATGATGTGGTCATTCCCGAGAATCATTGCGCACAGGGGCGGCGGCACGCTGGCGCCAGAAAACACACTGGCCGCTTTACGCTGCGGTGTGGCCCATGGCGTTCAGGGTGTCGAATTCGATGTGATGGCCTTGGCCGACGGCGACTTGGTGTTGATGCACGATACTGAACTCGGTCGTACCGTGGCCGGTAGCGGTAGTGTCGCTGATCAAACCTTGGCCTCGCTCAGCAAGGCTGATGCGGGTAGCTGGTTCTCAGCCGAGTTCGCGGGCGAGCCCGTACCCAGTTTTGCGCAGGCGGCGCAATTCTGTGTCGTGCATAACCTGTGGATGAATGTCGAGATCAAACCGCAGCCCGGTACCGAGGCGGCCACCGGGCGCTGGGTGGCCCAAGCTTGCGCTGGCCTGCCGGCGGACGCTGTATTGCTGTCCTCATTTTCTTTCGAAGCCTTGCTGGCGGCGCAAGCGGCAGCGCCGACTATCCCACGCGGACTTCTGGTGGAGCGCTTGCCGCCAGACTGGCGACACCGGCTTGAGACCGTGGGTGCGGTGTCCTTGCACGCGCAAGCCAGCAGCCTCACCGAGACTCAGGCGCGGATGGTGAAAGACGCCGGTTTTGGGTTGATGTGCTACACCGTCAATGATCCAGCGCTGGCACGCACACTCTTTGATTGGGGCGTGGATGCAATCTGCACGGATCGGCTGGACCTGATCGCGCCGGATTTTCACTAGCACGGGGCGCCAAACCTCCGCCACGTGGCGGGTATAATCGCCAGCTTTTCGACCGCACGCTGTCGAATGAAACACCTCTTTATTGCGCACCATGAAAGCATCTGAAATCCGAGACAAATTCCTTCGTTTCTTTGAATCGAAGGGCCATGCCGTGGTGCGCTCATCGAGCCTGGTGCCAGGCAATGATCCGACCCTACTGTTCACCAACTCGGGCATGGTGCAGTTCAAAGATGTTTTTCTGGGCACCGAGAAGCGCGACTATGTACGCGCAGCATCCGTACAGCGCTGCTTGCGTGCGGGCGGCAAGCACAATGATCTTGAAAATGTGGGCTACACCGCGCGTCACCACACATTTTTCGAAATGCTGGGCAACTGGTCGTTCGGTGACTACTTCAAGAAAGAGTCGCTGGTCTGGGCGTATGAATTGCTGACTGAGGTGTACGGCCTACCCAAAGAAAAGCTCTGGGCGACGGTCTACCAAACGGATGACGAGGCTTACGACATCTGGACCAAGGTGATCGGGCTTCCGCCAGAGCGCGTCGTGCGCATCGGCGATAACAAGGGTGCGCCCTACGCATCCGACAATTTTTGGCAGATGGCCGATACCGGCCCATGTGGCCCCTGCTCCGAGATTTTTTTCGATCATGGCCCGGATATCTGGGGTGGTCCGCCCGGCAGCGCCGAAGAGGATGGCGACCGCTATATCGAAATCTGGAATAACGTGTTTATGCAGTTCGATCGCCAGCTCGATCCGGCGACTGGCGAGTACACCCTGACGCCGCTGCCGGCGCCTTGTGTCGATACCGGCATGGGTCTGGAGCGACTCGCGGCAGTGCTGCAGCATGTGCACAGTAATTACGAGATTGATTTGTTCGATCGTTTGATCCGTGCCGCCGCGCGCGAAACTGGCATCAGTGATCTGAGTAATGCCTCATTGCGCGTCATCGCTGACCATATTCGCGCCTGTGCCTTCCTCGTCACCGATGGTGTGGTGCCCGGTAGTGAGGGGCGTGCCTATGTGCTGCGCCGTATCGTGCGCCGCGCACTCCGGCACGGCAACAAGCTGGGACAGAACAAGCCCTTCTTCCATAAGTTGGTGCCGGACTTGGTGCAGGAAATGGGTGAGGCCTACCCTGAGCTGGCCGAGGCGGCTGATCGGGTAGCGATGGTGCTCAAGCAGGAAGAAGAGCGCTTTGGCGAGACGCTGGACAACGGCATGAAGATTCTCGAGGCTGCGCTCGCCAAAGATCCTGCCCGGTTGGATGGCAAGACCGCATTCACCCTCTACGACACCTACGGTTTTCCGCTGGACCTGACCGCCGATATTTGCCGTGAACGTGATGTCACGCTGGATGAGGCAGGCTTCCACACTGCCATGGAAAAACAGAAATCGGTCGCGCGTGCTGCTGGCAAGTTTGAGATGGCGGCCAGTGTGGAATACAGCGGCCCGAAGACGGTGT